>CAYWDY010000042.1:0-12740 GCA_964455985.1 uncultured Flavobacteriales bacterium | reverse complement strand
CTTTGGAGGTACGGCCCAAGTGTCCGTTCAAGCTGCCGGAGGAACTCCTCCTTATGCAGGAACCGGCAATCAATTCGTCTCTGCCGGAACCAGCGATTTCAACGTGACGGACGCGAACGGTTGTTCGACCAGCAGCGGCTCCATCGCTATCTACGAACCGACCAAGCTCAATACAGTCACCGCCACAACCGATGCCACCTGCGGCACTCCGGATGGAACGGCATCTGTAACAGCATCGGGCGGCGTTGGTCCGTACAGTTATGCTTGGTCAAACCTCGGAACAACATCTAGTATCTCAGGGCTCACCCCTGGAATGTATACCGTTACAGCCACCGATGCAAACCAATGTACATCGACGGCTTCCGCCACGGTGGCCGGCAACGGAAACGCACCCACCGGCACCATTTCCAGCATCAACGGGCCCAAAGGCGCCTGCCGTAACGCTACCGTCACCTACAGCATCCAACCTGTAGCCGGCGCCAGCCAGTACTTGTGGACACTGCCTGCCGGAATGACGGGAACCTCAACCACCACGTCCATTACGGTCACCACGGCAGGAAACTACAACGGTGGATTCGTTTGTGTCGCTGCCGCCAATTCCTGTGGCACCGGCAACCAAGCCTGCACCAACGTGCCTGTGCTTACCGTCAAGCCTTCTACGCCATCCAGCATCAACGGCCCTGTGAATCCCTGCGGAGGAAGCCTTTACACGTATTCCGTTTCCAACCTCGCCAATGCGACCAACTACAACTGGACGGTCAGCGGAGTCGGCGCGGTACTGGTCAGTGGCCAAGGAACGAATTCCATTCAAGTGAGCTTACCGGTCGGTTTTGCGTACGGTCAGATCAGCGTATCCGCCTCCAACTGTATCGGAAGCAGCTCTACCCGATCGCTTTCCATCTACGGACTTTCACCTGTTTCTGGTGCACTAAACGGCACCCAATACCCTTGTGCAGGTAGCACGGTGAATTACTCCGTACCGACTGCCACCGGAGCACTCAGCTACAACTGGTCGGTCACAGGAAATGCGACCATCCTTTCTTCATCAGGAACCAATTGCTCCGTTCGCTTCAACAACAACTGGACGACCGGATCGATCAGCATCACCACCACCAATGCTTGTGGAAGCGTGACTAAAACCTATGCATTGTATTCTACGCCACTTCAACCTGGTGGCATTAACGGTCAAGCCAACAACGTATGTTACGCGGAAGGAGTACGACAACTCACTTATTCTATCCAGGCAGTTGCCGGAGCGACGTCTTATACGTGGACCGTTCCTGCCGGCATGACAATCGCCAGCAACACCGGCACGACTATAGTCGTCAACCTTTCCAGCAGCTTCTCCAGCGGAAATATCTGTGTCACCGCCAACAACACGTGCGGATCAAGTCCGGCACGTTGTCTGGCTGTTTCTTCCAAGCCTCCGGTTCCGGGCTCCATCACGGGTTCTGCCACAGTTTGCCGAAGCGCTACCGCTGAGGCGTATAGCGTAGCACCGGTGACGGGAGCCAACACGTACCTCTGGGGTGCAAGCAACGGAGCATTCCCGGCGATCTCCAGCAGCAATAGCGCTGAAGTCAATTTCACGTACGCCACGGGAAGCACATCGACCATCATCGTCAATGCAGTGAATCTTTGTGGCAACAGTTCTCCTTCCAAGAAAAACGTGAATGTGAATTTGTTGTGCCGCACTCAGCAAACACAAAACGATATCACTTCGCTTAACGTCACTCCGAACCCGTCAAAAGGACGCGTCAGCGTACAGTTTGATGTAGCGGAGGAGAAATCCGGACTGATGCTGATCACCGACATCCTGGGCAATATCATCCTGGAGAAATCCATGGTGATGCACACCGGACTGAACAGCACAAGTCTTGACCTATCCGGATTGAATGCCGGTGTTTACCTCGTACGCGTACAGATCAAAGGAGAACCGGTTCGCATGACCCGGTTAGTCATAGAGTAAACGAAATGTGTAGCACGAAAAATCCCGGTCAACGCCGGGATTTTTTTATTAGCCTTTTCGAATGACGGCGCCCGCCTCTTTCTCGAAGACTTGCATAAGGCGATCCATCACCTTATCGATTTGCTGGTCGGTCAGTGTCTGTTGCTCATCCTGCAGGAAGAACGCCACGGCACACGATTTTTTGTCGGCGGCCATTTTCTCCCCCTCATACACATCAAACAAGCGTACTTCTTTCAGGAGTTTCTTTTCCGTCTTGAAGGCGAGTCGTTCGATCTGTGCGTATTCCAGAGAGCGATCTACGAGCATGGATAAATCACGTCTTACCGAAGGATACCGGGGTATCTCGACGAACGATGTCGTTTTCTTTCGGGCGGCTTTTACCCATACGTTCCACTGAATATCAGCGTAGAATGTGGGAGCGGTGATATCGAAACGTTTGAGAACAGATCGGCGAAGCTGACCGAATGTGACCGCGGTCCGGTCACCGGAAGAGAACCGGGCTGCGACCGAAAAAACAGGGTGGTCAACAGGTTCCAACACCCATCGGTCAAGATCCAAGCCACTGGCGACCATCAGTTGTTCCACATACGCTTTGAGCTGATAGAAACCGGAAGGTTGCTGTGGTGTAATCCACGATTCATCCGTACGGTTACCGGAGATAAACATCGCCAGGTGCTTCTGTTCGGTATAGCCAGTCGCGGATTTATGATATGATTTTCCGAACTCGAAGAACCGAACATCAGACTGCTTCCGGTTACGGTTGTATTCGATGGCCTCCAGCCCGGTGTACAGCAGGTCCTGACGCAGCACACCCAGATCCTGACTCAACGGGTTGAGAACAGCCACGGATTGCCCGGCATCGTTCCCTGGCGCGTCGGCGTAGGCGACGCGGGTCAGCGAATTGGTGAATATCTCCTGGAATCCCTGCGAAGCCAGAAACTGAAAAGCTCGTTGCTGGAGTGCAGCATCGTGGGATGCAACAGCGTCCGGCAACGCCATGGTCAGTTTTTCAGGCAACGGCACTGCATTATAACCGTAGATACGAAGTACCTCTTCCATCACATCAACCGGGCGGGTAACATCGACTTTGGCCAAGGGCACCTGAACCGTACATCCCTTTTCGCTTTCTTGGAGAAACTCCATGCCCATGGATTCGAGAATGAGTCGGACCACCGAGCGAGGAATGGCATGACCA
This sequence comes from uncultured Flavobacteriales bacterium, assembly GCA_964455985.1. Lineage (GTDB taxonomy): Bacteria > Bacteroidota > Bacteroidia > AKYH767-A > 2013-40CM-41-45 > Pollutiaquabacter. Next base: position 9,576 of record CAYWDY010000042.1, on the reverse strand, counting down.
ATGAATGAATCCATGCGGCCATAGTCCAAGGTGACTTGGGACGGCTGGATTGGATTCGGGTAATGATCTATGATGGTGCCAACAACTTTTCCGCCGGCAATTTCCAGTATCAAACCGACAGCGCGTTTCAGCGCAAACAAGGTAATGGAAGGATCGGCTCCTCGTTCATAACGGAAGGAAGCATCTGTCTTCAGGCCATGCGCCTTGCCTGTCTTACGGATGAAAATAAGCGGACTCCAAGAAGACACGAGTTGTGCCTTGATCGATACCAGATTCCAGTCCACCGAAAACACCCGCCATACACATGGGCGAGGATTCATGACATATCATCAGGTCCTCCGGATTCAACATGCGCTCGACACCGTCCAAGGTCACGAACTTTTCTCCAGCTACTGCGCGGCGTACGCGGACGTGCCCGCCCTTGACCTTGTCTGCATTGAAGGCATGCAGAGGCTGACCGCATTCATGCAAAACAAAATTGGTGATATCAACGATGTTATTGATGGGATGAATGCCGATGGCTTTCAAGCGATCCTGCAGCCAGGAAGGAGAATCGGCGACAGCAATACCCTCGATGGTGACACCCGAATAACGAGGGCAGGCATCCTGATCCTCCACCGTGACACGTATGGGCTGGCTGTTGCCGGAAGGAATCGGCTCATTCACCTGGGGCCATTGAATAGGATGGGCAGCGGCAGTTCCGGCCCGAAGATTCAACAAAGCAGAAAGATCACGGGCCACACCGATGTGTGACGCTGCATCAACACGATTGGGCGTGAGTCCGATTTCAAATACATGGTCGTCTTTTAACCCGTAATAAGATTTCACCGACGTTCCGACAGGAGCATCGGGAGGAAGGACGAGAATGCCAGCGTGAGATGCCCCTAATCCGATTTCATCTTCAGCACAAATCATCCCTTCGGAAAGCTCTCCGCGTATCTTGGACTTCTTGATTTCAAACGAATCTCCACTGAGGGGATGAACGGTGGTTCCTACGGGAGCGACGACCACACGCTGACCGGCCGCTACATTCGGAGCCCCGCAGACAATTTGCAGCAAAGCTTCTCCGCCTGTATCTACCGTGGTAAGACTTAACTTGTCCGCGTTAGGGTGGCGTTGGCACGTTTTCACCTCGCCAATGACCAACCCTTCCAAACCGCCTTTGATGCGTTGTACGGTTTCCACGCCCTCCACTTCAAGTCCGGCAAACGTGAGTAGCTCAGCGACTTCGTGTGCAGGAAGGTCCGTATGCAGGTAATTGGAGAGCCAGGAATAGGAGATTTTCATAAGGAAGGATGAGGGACAAAGATAACTTTTTGCGATGCAATTTTCTCAACTGATCCGCCCCCAATTACCCGATCGACTGAGGACATCTTCCAGCTGGTGGCGTATGGCGGAATGAGCGGGGTTTGCGAGATCCGGATCGGCATCGAGCAGATCGCGGGCTGCATCGCGGGCCACCTGCAATACAGCGCCGTCACGGGTCAGATCGGCGATTTTCAGATTCATGACTCCGCTTTGCTGGGTTCCCTCGGCATCGCCTGGCCCGCGCAGCTGAAGATCCAGCTCTGCCAATTTGAAACCGTCGTTCGTCTCGCACATGGCCTTCAATCGCATACGGCCTACCGGAGAGATCTGAGGGGATGACATGAGGATACAGTACGATTGCTCGGCTCCTCTCCCTACCCTGCCCCGAAGCTGATGCAATTGCGAAAGGCCGAAACGTTCAGCGTTTTCAATCACCATGACTGACGCATTCGGCACGTTGACACCCACTTCGATGACGGTGGTGGCAACCATGATGTGCGTTTCGCCTTTGACAAATCGGTTCATTTCAAAATCCTTGTCAGCCGCCTTCATCTTTCCGTGAACAATACTAACACGGTATTTCGGAGGAGGAAAATCACGTTGAACCGATTCGAATCCGTGCATCAGGTTATTGAGGTCCATCTTTTCGGATTCATCGATCAGCGGATATACGATATAGGCTTGGCGACCTTTGTCCAGCTCTGCCTTGAGCGAGGACCATACCGCCAATCTATGCTGATCGGTGCGGTGTATGGTGGTGATCGGCTTTCGCCCGGGTGGCAGCTCATCAATCACCGATACTTCCAAATCACCGTACAAGGTCATGGCCAAGGTGCGGGGAATCGGAGTGGCGGTCATGACAAGAATATGCGGTGGCTGCGTATTCTTCTTCCACAGGCGAGCCCGTTGTTCGACTCCAAAGCGATGCTGTTCGTCAATCACCACCAAGCCAAGGTTTTTAAACTGGACTTCATCCTCGAGCAAGGCATGGGTTCCAATAAGCAAGTGAACGGAGCCGTCTTGCAGGCCTTGATGGATGATTTTGCGCTGCGCGGCACGCGTGGATCCTGTCAGCAATTCACATCGTACTTCCATGCCTTCGAGAAGACTCTTTATGGAAACCGCATGCTGATTCGCCAAGATTTCAGTCGGAGCCATGATGCAGGCCTGATACCCGTTGTCGATGGCCATCAGCATGGTCATCAGGGCGACGATAGTTTTACCGGAACCGACATCACCCTGAAGCAGGCGATTCATCTGTCGACCGGAACCGACATCTTTACGGATCTCACGAAGCACACGCTTTTGGGCTTCGGTCAAGGGGAATGGCAATTTATCCTTGTAAAAGGAATTGAATGCCTGCCCTACGGACTGAAAATCCAACCCCTTGTATTTTTCTGAGCGCAGCCATTTCTGATGCAGCAATCGCAACTGGATATAGAACAGCTCCTCGAACGTAAGTCGCTGCCTGGCTTTCTTCAGGAGGTCATCAGAAGCTGGGAAGTGGATGTCACGCAAGGCCTGACGACTGGGCATCAGGTGGAAGCGGTGCATGAGATCAGCTGGAAGAGTTTCAGTTAGCCTCTCCGGCATTTGAACCTGCAATTGACGTTGAAGGCGCAGTATGCCTTTGCTATCGAGTCCTTTCGCTTTCAACTTTTCCGTGGAGGGATATACAGGCTGAAGGGAAAGCGGTTTTTCCGCAGACGCTTCCGCAGCGCTTTCCAATTCGGGATGGATGAAATGGATATTCCCATTATAGACGGAAGGCTTAGCGAACAGCACATACTCGGTATTCAACCGAACCGTCTGTGCGATCCAACGAAGCCCCTGAAACCATTTCAATTCGACGGTCCCTGTTTCATCCTGAAAAAGTGCGGACAAGTATTTCTTGCGCTTATCCCCTTTGGGCATGAAACGCACGATTCTACCCTTGAGTTGAACATAAGGCATATCCGCATTCAGCTCCTTGATCGTATGGAACCGGGTACGGTCCACATAGCGAAACGGAAAATGAAAAAGCAAATCACCGAAGGTATGAACCTCCAATTCCTTCCTGAGCATTTCGGCGCGTTGAGGACCTACTCCTTTCAGGAATTCAATGGGTGTACTGAAGAAATCGGCAGTAGGCATGCTTACACAAAAGTAGCATACCGACCGGAACATGGGATTCCGCGGATGCGGATTATTATCGCTACTTTTCACTCATGGAATCCCCCGCAGCTGCCAGCGACGGCCGGTCAACAGAAAAGAAGTTCGGTAACGCAGTGTGGCAGTCTGTATGGCCACCGGCTCTGTTTACCGCCTTGTGTTGGTTAATACAGCTGGCCCATCCCTCCGATTTCGGCCTGGGCATCCTACCGCGAACGGCGGAAGGCTTCACGGGAGTCATTTCTTCGCCGTTGGTTCATGCAGATTATGATCACTTGTGGGCTAATACCCTTCCCCTGTTGATCATTGGCGCATTGATTTTTTATTTCTACCGAGTGCTGGCTGTCCGCACCATCATCCTGATTTGGCTGATGAGCGGCATCTGGACCTGGCTGATCGGAAGGGAAAGTTGGCATGTCGGGGCCAGTGGACTGATTTATGGTGGCGCCAGTTTTCTCTTCTTCTCCGGGCTATTACGGCGCCACGGTCCGTTAATGGCCGTTTCATTACTGGTCGTTTTCCTGTACGGTGGAATGATTTGGGGTATTTTTCCCATTCATCCCGCTCAATCCTGGGAAGCACATCTGTCGGGAGCCGTGGCGGGATTATTCCTAGCCCTTTATTATCGCCATGAGGGTCCACAGCGACCAGTCTACGAATGGGAAGAGGAAATAGAGGAAGAAGAGACCCCGGCACAGCCCGGAATCACCATCACCTATACGGTGGTGGATGACAAAACTCATAGCCCGGATTCATCGGGCGATTGAACTTACACGCGTTCCTTTTCAACAGACGAATTGTCGATATGTTCGTGTAACGTCGAACGGCTTCGGACGTATAGGAAATACCTTTGAAAACAGGGTCAAGTATCACTTGCCGATTTAACTATAACCAACAATTTACAAACCAATGAAAAAACGATTCCTTGCCTGCTTAAGCATGGTCCTGATCGGACTGTCGACTGCGCTCCACGTGAACGCTCAAACCACGGATGTGGGAGTTTCCAACCTTTTATCTCCTGCTGCCGGAGTATGCGGCGGCTCGGCTTCCGATGTGACAGTCATCATCACCAACTACGGAACAACAGATGTCACGAGTATGACCATCGATTGGTCGGTGAACGGCTCTTCACAACCCACCGTAATTTATTCGGACACATTGGTAAGCGGATCCACCGATACGGTTACGCTCGGAACCTATACGTTCCCGCGTTCTTCGTCTAACAATTTGACGGTCTTCACTTCTAATCCCAACGGAGTCATCGATGATGATCCCTCCAACGACACCTTGAATCGTTCCATCTCAGTGCCGATGAGCGGGGTTTATACGGTGGGCGGCGTAGCTCCCGATTACGCAAACATCACTGATGCTGTGAGCGCCCTAACCAATTTTGGCGTTTGCAGTGCGGTCACCTTTAACATACGTCCACTCATTGACACGGTAAAAGTCACCTTTCCGGCCATTAATGGAGCATCTGCCACGAACACCATCACGTTTCAGGCTGAAAACGGCGACAGTTCTTCCGTTAAATTCACAAGTCGCTCAGTAGACTCCCTCAATAATCCAAACTACGTATTCCTCATCAACGAAGCCGATTACATAACATTTAAAAACATAACTATTGAGCGTACAGGCTTGGAGCCCTACGCTCGTGTGATCGAATTGCGCAATAGCTCCTGTTTCATCACCATCACCGGCTGCCAATTGATCGGAGCTCCTCAAATCCAGGTAGCCAATTCTCTTGCTGCTGTAGTTTATTCCTCCGCTGCTACCCCAACCAACGATTCCAACTTCGTTTTCACCGGCAATCTCGTTAAGAATGGCTCACTGGGGCTGTACCTGAACGGAATAGCTTCCCTGAATCCTACGAACAATGTGATCATCAGTGGAAACAGCTTTGTCAACCAATACGCCAAAGGCATGGACATGACTTGTTTCGGCGGACTTATTATCTCCGAAAACAATATTACTACCAATACGGCTTACGCACAATTCGCTGCCATTGAACTCGACCGCTCGCAACGCAATCAATCGATTACCAAGAACAAAATTTCCGGTTCTGTCAAAGTCGGGATGAATTTCATCGACTGTTCAGGGTACAACGGTACGCCGGGTGTAGTTGCGAACAATTTCATTCAAGCTACGGACTCTATCGGTCTTCGCGTGAACAACGGCGATTACCAGCACTATTATTACAACAGCATCAACATGACCGGAGCGAATTCAGCCTCTTTCGAATTCAGCGGAATCGGCGTTGGCAACCGCTCCGTCGATAACATCTTCGCGAACAACGGAGGTGGTTTAGCTATTCGTGTATTGAATTCAGCCAGTGCAGGTCTTGTTCGCTCCAACTACAACGACTTCTACTCCACAGGCTCCTTACTGGGATCTTGGGATGGTGCTGCCGTTGCCACTATTGGCGCATGGCGCACCACCGCGAACCACGACACGAACTCAGTAAGTTCTGATCCTGTTTTCGTCAGCAACACCGACCTGCATGCTTCCGGAACCGGAATCGACAATGCCGGCACTCCGTTGGCAGGAATTACGGACGATATTGATGGCGCCTCACGCAATGCAACCACCCCAGACATCGGTGCTGACGAATTCACCGGAGTAGTTCGTGATCTGACGGTGACCGCCATTCTAACACCCGAGAACAATACGTGCGGATCAGACTCTGCCGTGGTTACTGCGGTGATTTTGAATCAGGGGGGCGGTTCAGCCAGCAACTTCAATGTATCCATGAGCTCCTCCGCCTTGACCGGAACCAGCACGGTGTTATACTCCGGCAACCTGGCGCCGCTGGCTTCGGATACTGTCACATTCACCACCACCCTAAATACGTCTGCCGGTGGCAACATCACCTTCACGGTATTCACCGGTGCTTCTATCGATGATAACCGCTCGAACGATACACTTACGGTTTCGCGCGCCATCACACCCATCCCGGGTCCTCCCACCACAACAAGCGACAGCATATGCGGCGGCGGAACAGCCACGTTGTCCGCTACCTCTCCATTCACAATCACTTGGTACTCTGCTGCCAGCGGTGGCACGAGCATCGGTACCGGTACTTCTTTCACGACACCAAGCCTGACGGCTACTACCGTTTATTACGCCAGCCAGACAACGAACGGTTGCGAAAGCTCACGCGCTCCGGCTTCTGCCGTGGTACTGCCACAACCTACTGTAAACCTGGGTAACGACACCAGTGCCATTTCCGGCAATTCGATTACACTGAACGCTGGTGCTGGCTCAACCAGCTATCTCTGGAACAACGGTGCGACTTCACAGTCCATTGTGGTAAGCACAGACGGATGCTACAGCGTACAAGTATCTAACACCTACGGATGCACCGCTTCCGATACGGTATGCGTGACTTTTGTACAGCCGACAGATCTGGCATTGTCTTCCATCGACTCGCCTTTCACCGGAATTTGCGGCAGCGCAACTTTACCTGTGACAGTAACGATCCAAAATTCTGGAACGAATCCAGCCACCAATTTCACGGTTACTGCATCCGTTTCCGGCATTACCACGGCCAACATTTCCGGAACATTCACCGGAACATTGGCAGCCGGAGCAAGCACGGCCTTCACCATCGGAACAGTCAATGCTGCTTCCGCCGGAAATCTTACCGTGATTGCAGCCATCAACTATGTTGCCGACAACAATACGCTGAATAACACTCTAAGCAGCACTGTCACCATTCTCCCTCAACCTGCACTTCCCGTTGCGAACGATGTATCGCGTTGCGGTGCCGGATCGGTTATTCTCAATTCCACTTCAACTCAGGGAACAATTTGGTATGATGCCGCTACGGGTGGAACTGTAATAGGAACTGGCAACTCTTTCACCACACCTAACCTGAGCCAAACCACTACCTACTATGCTCAGAACGGAAGTGTCTGCTCCGGACAGGATCGCCTGGCGGTTACCATTACCATCAACCCCCTGCCTTCGGTATACCTTGGTCCGGATGTAAACGTTTCTTCACCGATCACTCTGGATGCGGGAGCCGGCTTCGCCAGCTACAACTGGTCAACCGGACAAACGACACAAACCATTCTGGTAGTGCAGACAGGAACCTATTCCGTATTAGTCACCGATGCACAGGGCTGTGCAAATTCGGACACCATTTTAGTAGAATTCGGTGTAGGAATAAATGAGAATACTCCATTCAGTTCGATACAGGTGTTCCCGAACCCTTCCAACGGACGTATCACCTTGGAAGGTAATGCCAAGCGTTCAGAAGCCACGTTACTGCAACTGAACGATCTCCGCGGAGCGATGGTATTCTCACAGATCATCAACCCGACGTCTGGTGCTTTCAAGCAGGACTTCGACTGGAGCCTGTTGGCAAAAGGAGTTTATACGCTAACGTTGAGCAATTCGCAGGGCGCCAGCCACAAGCGGATCGTGATTCAATAAAAAGTCAATACGTAAAACGAAAGCGGGCTGCCTAATCTGGCAGCCCGCTTTTTTTATGGCGTACGTACGTGTTGTAACACTTAAATGGAGGCTTCGCCTAGCAACACGACCGGATTTTCCAGCAGACCCTTGAACGTGCGGAGGAATTCCGCACCGGTAGCTCCATCGACTACGCGATGATCGCAACTCAAGGTCACTTTCATTTCATGACCGGGCACCACTTGTCCGTTGCGCACGACCGGCTTTTCCAGAATACCTCCCACAGCCAGGATACAGGCGTCGGGAGGATTGATGATGGCCGTGAACTCTTCGATTCCGAACATGCCCAAGTTGGAAATGGTGAAGGTGTTTCCTTCCCAATCCGATGGCTGGAGTTTTTTCTCCTTGGCTTTGGTGGCGTATGCTTTGACTTCACCGTTAATCTGACGAAGTGTCTTTGTATCGGCGAAGCGGACCACAGGAACCAATAACCCCTCCTCTACCGCTACAGCCACACCCATGTGAACGTGATGATTCACCCGGATCTTGTCGCCTAACCAAGACGAATTGACTTTAGGATGTTGGCGAAGCGCGTGTGCCGCAGCCTTTATTACGAAATCATTGAAGGACACTTTCGCACCCGTGACCGCATTGATACTTTCCCGGGCAGACATCACAGGCTCCATGTCGATGGAAACCGTCAGGTAGAAATGCGGAGCCGTGAAAAGGCTTTCGCTCAACCGGCGAGCAATGGTCTTGCGCATTTGGGAGACCGGAAACTCTTCAAACTGCTCTTGGGTAAGACCGGTGGAGACCGCTGAAGAACCGGCAACAAATTGACCGGGCTTGAACCAATCGATATCGCGCTTGACGATACGACCGTGATCACCTGAACCCATCACCTGACGGAGATCGATTCCTTTTTCAGCTGCCAACTTACGGGCCAATGGCGATGCCTTGGTCCGGGAATCAGTTTCCAAGGAAGGGGTAGCGACTACCGGAGCAGCCGCAGGAGCGGCTTGCTTAACGGGAGTTGCAGGAGCAGCTGCCGCAGGAGCAGCTGGTGTAACGGGTTTTACTTCGGGCGCGGGTGCTGGAGCTGGCGCGGGTGCAGGAGCAGCGGAAGACTTAAGAAGTTCGCTGAAATCCTCGCCGGGCTTGCCTAGAACAGCCAACACAGCGTCAACCGGAGCGCCTTTCCCCTCTTCAATGCCGATATACAACAGGGTTCCTTCCTGGTACGACTCGAATTCCATCGTGGCTTTATCCGTTTCGATTTCGGCCACCACATCACCCGGCTTCACCGGATCACCGACTTTCTTGTGCCACTTCGCCACGACACCTTCGGTCATGGTATCACTCATCTTGGGCATTCTAACTATCTCTGCCATGATTGAATCAATGGTTAATCTTTAAGGTATGGATAATCAGCCTGAACATATACATCCGTATAAAGTTCTGCCGGATCAGGCCACGGAGAATCTTCAGAGAATTGGACACTGTCTTCCACGATATCGCGGACTTTTTGGACGATAGCTTCCAGTTGCTCTTCCGTGGCGTATTTCTTATCGCGGATGGTCTGCAGGACCACTTCGACCGGATCTTTCGACTTGTACTCTTCCACTTCTTCTTTGGTCCGGTATTTTGCCGGGTCGCTCATCGAGTGACCTTTGAAACGGTAGGTATTCATTTCCAAAAGGAAGG
>CAYWDY010000041.1:923-12753 GCA_964455985.1 uncultured Flavobacteriales bacterium | reverse complement strand
GCGGGATTTTCTGGAGTTTCCCGATTTCATCGCCCGGTGTCAAGAGTCGCTGCAAAAGATCGCTGCCGCCTGTTCCGGCATCACGGCCATCGTGGGCTTGCCGACCTCCAATCCGGAAGTTTCAGGCAAGAATCTGTTCAATTCCGCTGCCGTTGTTCGCGACGGAAAAATCATTGACATCGTCCACAAGGCTCTGCTTCCCACCTACGACATCTTTGATGAATACCGCTACTTCGAGCCGAACCGGAAATTCCATTGCATCGAAGTCGCGGGAACACGTATAGCATTAACCATCTGCGAAGACCTGTGGAACATCGACGACGACCCGATGTACACGTGTTGTCCGATGGACGAGCTCATCGAGGAGAAACCTTCGCTGATGATAAACATCGCTGCTTCTCCCTTCGACCACAGCCACGCTTCACAACGCGAATCCATTCTTCGGAAGAATGTGGAGAAATACGGCATACCGTTGATGTATGTCAATCACGTCGGTGCACAAACCGAACTCATCTTTGACGGAGGATCACTCGCGATGAATACGGACGGACAACTCGCAGGTGATATCCCATACTTTACAGAAGATCTGATTCTTTATTCATTTGAAAAAAACCAGATCCGTTTGATCGGTAAAAGCAATGTGGCTGCCGAAAATCCTGACGACGCTCGTATCGGACGCATACATGACGCGTTGATTCTTGGTCTTCGGGATTATTTTCAAAAACAAGGATTCACCCAGGCGATACTTGGACTTTCAGGCGGTATCGACTCCGCGGTCGTGGCTTGTCTGGCCGCTGAGGCATTAGGCCCTCAACATGTGAAAGTCCTCCTGATGCCGTCCGAATTTTCCAGCCGAGGTTCCGTAGATGATTCGCTGGCCTTGGTCGGTCGACTGGGTATCACCAGCGAAGTGATTCCGATCAGTGATGTGTTTCACACCTACCTTAAAACGCTGGCGCCTTTCTTCAAAGACCTGCCTTCCGGCTTGGCCGAAGAGAACTTACAGGCACGAATTCGGGGAACACTGCTGATGGCCGAGTCGAATAAATTCGGGCACATCCTTCTCAACACGTCGAACAAGAGCGAGATCGCCGTCGGATACGGAACCCTGTACGGCGATATGTGCGGTGGCCTCTCGGTCATTGGCGATGTGTACAAGACCGATGTGTATGCACTTGCCCGGCACATCAACCGATACAGAGAAGTCATTCCCGAAGCCATTCTCACCAAGCCGCCGTCAGCAGAACTACGACCTGACCAAAAAGATTCCGACTCCTTGCCGGAATACGATATCTTGGATCCGTTGCTGTTCCACTACATCGAGCTGCGTCAAAGTCCTCAACAGTTGGTGGCGGCAGGATTCGAAGAATCGCTGGTCCGACGGGTACTCAAACTGGTGAATACGAACGAATACAAACGGCATCAGACACCACCAATACTCCGCGTATCGTCAAAAGCGTTCGGATCGGGACGACGCATGCCGATTGTCGGTCGTTACCTTTCCTGAACTACCTCAAAAAAAAAGACCCGCCAACTAGCGGGTCTTTACCAATATCAACGTAATCGATTACTGGATGGTCCAGGTCTCGCGTCCGCGCAACAGCGCATCGAGATCTCCGGCGCCACGCTTGGCTTTCATGGAGTCGATCTGTGCTACCAGCTTCTCTTCATAGGTGGGACGATCTTCTACATAGAACACACCGAAAGGACGAGGCATGCGGTGTTCCAGATTAGCGTGAACGTTATCGAAGAACCGGGCGAGGATGCCGGCTTTCACGCGGTCACGTTCGTCGTGGATCCACAGGTCGTTGGCTGAAGCACCTTCCTGAGTATTGACGATAACCGGAGTGAAACCATCCAACTTGACACCAAGCTCGTTGTTTTCTCCAAAGAGCAACGGCTTTCCGTGTTCCATGAACAAGGTTTCTTTTTTCTTAGAGGCTTTCTCGGTGAAGACTTCGAAGGCACCGTCGTTGAACACGTTGCAGTTCTGATAGATCTCGACGAAAGAAGCTCCTTTGTGTTCGTTCGCCCGCTTGAGCATAGCCTGCAGATGTTTAGGATCGCGGTCCATTGAACGAGCTACGAAAGTGGCATCTGCCCCGAGGCACAGCGCCAGCGGATTGAACGGATGATCGACCGAACCCATCGGAGTTGATTTCGTTACCTTGCCTTCTTCAGAAGTCGGAGAATACTGGCCTTTGGTAAGACCATAGATCTCGTTGTTGAACAGAAGGATGTTCAGGTCGAAATTTCGACGCAACAAATGGATCGTGTGATTGCCACCGATGGAAAGACCATCACCGTCGCCGGTCACCAGCCAAATGCTGAGTTCAGGACGGGTGGCTTTCAGTCCGCTAGCAACTGCCGTAGCGCGTCCGTGGATGGAGTGCATGCCGTACGTTTCCATGTAATACGGAAAGCGGGAGGAACATCCGATACCGGAGATGAATACGATGTTCTCGCGGGCGATACCCAACTCCGGAATGACGGTTTGGGCTTGCTTGAGGATCGAGTAATCTCCGCAACCAGGACACCAGCGGACTTCCTGGTCCGATACGAGTTCCTTGGCAGTGAATTTTTCAGGAGAAGCAGTGGAGGTTTCCATGTTGTGCTGCTTTGATGGATTATTTCTTAGAAAGTTCTTGAATACGGGCAAGGATCTCTTCCGAGCTGAACGGCAATCCCTGAACCTTGTTCAGCGCGATAGCGGGAATAAGATATTTGTCGCGGATCATTTTGATCAATTGTCCACGGTTCATCTCAGGAATCAACACCTGATCGAACTGACCGAGGAAGGTGCCTAAGTTCTTAGGGAACGGACGGATGTGACGAAGGTGGGCGAAGGTGACATCGATACCTTGTTCACGTGCCTTGAGGACAGCGCTCTTGATGGCACCGTAAGTCGAACCCCAACCCAATACGAGCAGTTTGCCTTTTTCCGTGCCGACTTCCGGCTTGATTTCCGGAATGTAATCGGCGATACGCTCGACTTTGTCTTCGCGCATGGCCACCATGAATTCGTGGTTGGCCGGATCGTAACTGATGTTGCCGGTCTCGTGCTGCTTTTCAATTCCACCGATACGGTGCTCGAGTCCTTTCGTACCGGGAATAGCCCACGGACGGGAAAGTTTTTCGTTGCGCTTGTACGGCAGGAATTTCTCGCCTTCAACCGGTTTAGCGAAGGAGACCTTGATTTCAGCAAGGTCAGAGGATTGAGGGAACATCCACGGCTCTGCGCCGTTGGCGATGTAACCGTCGGTGAGGAGCATGACAGGCGTCATGAATTCGATGGCGAGGCGGCACGCCTCATAGGCCATGTAGAAACAGTCCGAAGGCGTAGCAGCGGCAATGACCGGAATCGGCGATTCTCCGTTACGACCGTAAACGGCCTGGAGCAAATCACTCTGTTCCGTCTTGGTAGGGAGACCGGTAGAAGGACCTCCACGCTGTACGTTGATGATGACCAAGGGAAGTTCCAGCATCAAGGCCAGACCCATGGCTTCAGTCTTGAGGGCAATACCGGGACCGGAAGAACCGGTAACGGCTAAGGCTCCACCGAAGGCAGCACCGATAGCTGAGCAAATGCCCGCGATCTCATCTTCCGCCTGGAAGGTCTTTACATTGAAATTTTTATGACGGGAAAGTTCGTGCAGGATATCGGAAGCAGGCGTGATTGGATATGTTCCATAGAACAACTGCAATCCTGACTTCTGGGCCGCCGCAATCAGACCGATGGCGACAGCTTGGTTGCCCATGATGTTACGGTACGTACCGGGAGAAATCTTAGCAGGACCGATGGAGAATCGGGAAGCAGAGTCTTCGCGCGTCTCACCAAAATTATATCCGGCAGTCAACACCTTCAAGTTAGCATCGCGGATCTCCGGCTTCTTATCGAACTTCTCGCTGATGAACTTCACCGTGTGGTCCATGGAGCGGTTGTACATCCAGTACAGGTAGCCCAACACGAACATGTTCTTGGCACGGTCGATTTCTTTTACTCCTAATCCGCTTCCATCCAGCGCAGCACGTGTCATCTTGGTGACGTCCATTCGGATCACGCGGTAATTGTCGAGCGAGCCGTTTTCCAACGGATTCACATCGCCGTAGTTGGCGAGACGAAGGTTCTTCGCATCGAAGCCGTCGATATTGACGATGACGGTTCCGCCTTTACGGATGTTGCGGAGATTAGCTTTCAGAGCGGCGGCGTTCATCGCCACCAGTACGTCACAATAATCTCCAGGTGTGAAGATCTCCACGCTGCCGAAGTGCAACTGGAAACCGGATACACCGGCCAGCGTGCCCTGAGGGGCGCGGATCTCTGCCGGGAAATCAGGAAACGTACTCAAGTCATTTCCGAGCAACGCGGCCGTGTTCGTGAACTGCGTGCCGGTCAACTGCATACCATCGCCGGAGTCGCCGGCGAATTTGATGATCACTTCATCAAGAACTTCTGTGGGATGTGCCATGATAAATGGGCGCTTAATTGGGTCGCAAAGATAGCGAATTCCCTCGAAGGAGGGATCAAAAAACCCATGAATTAAGCGGTGGCCAGACGGTTAGCCGAGATCGTTTACAACCATCCTTTTTCAAGGATGTCGCGGGCATGGTAGGTGATGACCACATCCGCCCCGGCCCGGGTGAACGCGTGCATGTTTTCCATCACAATGCGAGCCTCGTCAATCAGCCCGGCTTCTGCAGACTTCTTAACCATCGTGTATTCGGCAGACACGTTGTAGCAGGCCAATGGCAAGGAACTGGCTTCCCGGACAGACCGGATCACATCCAGATAGGCCAAAGCTGGCTTAACCATCAGAATATCAGCCCCTTCCGACTCATCTAATAGGGCTTCCCGAACCGCCTCCCGGCCGTTTCGGAAATCCATCTGATAGGATTTACGGTCGCCTTTACCCGGTGCAGAATCCGCTGCTTCCCGGAAGGGCCCATAGTAGGCCGAAGCGAACTTGACGGCATAGGACATGATCGGTGTGTCGTGGAATCCGTTGGCATCCAGAATCCGGCGGATTCCGGCTACACGGCCATCCATCATATCACTCGGTGCCACCATATCCGCGCCGGCTTGAGCATGAGCCAAGGCCATTTTTGCCAACACATCCACGGAAATATCGTTTTGCACATAATCGTGCTCCAGCAACCCGCAGTGGCCGTGCGTGGTGTACGCACAAAGACACACATCGGTAATCACATACACGTCGTCCCCGAAACTCTGCTTGAGCGAACGGATGGCCTCAGCCACTACCGAATGCGAAGAATAGGCCGAATGGGCATCCACCGCCTTCTCCTCTCCTACCCCGAAAAGTAAAATCTTATCCACGCCAACCTTCAACCCTTTTTCCACATCCTTGACCAACGTATCCACGCTGAAACGGTGAATGCCGGGCATCGCGTCAATAGGCTGAACAACCCCTTGACCAGTTGTCACGAAATAGGGATAAATGAACATGTCTTTGGACAACCTGGTTTCGGCTACCATATCACGGATGCGCGAATGCTTGCGGAGACGACGGGGACGGATTTGCATAGGGATCAAGGTAGTGAAATCACCTCACATGGTTTATCGGGAGGAGGCCAGGAAGACCGCTCTGGCCAAGCCAGAATCATCGAAGGTATCCGCCAACACCGGATGCATGATTCGGTGTTGCCTTAACGCGGATGCGGTGGCATCACCCATGGCCACCACTTGTTGTCGGCTTTCCAGACTGGAACAAGTGAAAAAGGCTTCAACGTTGGAAGGCGAAGTGAAGACCATGATATCCGCGGATGGGATGACTTCCGACGTGCGCTGTAGTGTTTCGTAAACAGGAAGATCGATCACCTGTTGTTTGCCGACGAACTGTTGCTGGATGGAACGCAAGCTGCCTTTCGCCTGGGGAAATAGCACCGGAGCATTTCCGACCAGTGCTGCGAATTTCTTTCCGGTCATTTTGGTATCCGCTTCCGAGCCGATGAATTCGGCACGGTGTCCTTCGGCACGCAAAGCTTCGGCGGTCGCTTTTCCTACACAACCGAACCGTTTGCCGGTCACGTCCGGACGCTGCCTGAAAAAAACTTCACGGCATTTTTACTGGCGAAGAAAATCCAGTCATGAGACGGCAAGGCACTGAACGGAATAGGATTGGTTTCAATAAGAGGTCGACCCTCGAGCGAAAAGCCGTTCCGCTCCAAGACAATCCTCAAGTGCGATTCCGGTCGGACTTCTCGCGTAATGAATACAGAGCACGGACGAATACGTTGGATGCGATCCACCATTTGTTGTGCAAGACCCGAAGGATCGCGGGCTTCCAGGCACAGGCTCACCGGCGCATCGTCCCAATTTTTCGCCCGGGAAGCACGCACACGAAACACTTCTTTTCCTTCGTCAAATTCAGCATAGACACCGACTGGCATCTGGCAACCGCCTTGAAATAAATTGAGCACCTTGCGTTCAATACCGATGGTCGCGGCTACCTCCGGCTGATTCAAGCGATTGACTTGTTGGATGAGCTCGGTATCCTTGGAACGTACTTGCAAGGCAAGGACACCTTGTGCAGGCGCCGGAATAAATTCTCGGGGATCAAGGCGCTCCACATGGAATTCAGAAAGATCAAGACCGAGGCGTTCGACTCCGGCAGCGGCCAGCAAAATCGCATCGTAACGTCCTTCCCGCAACTTGTTCACCCGCGTAGGAACATTACCTCGCAAGTCTGTCAGCTCCACATCCGCCCTGAACGATAGCAATTGGGCTTTCCTCCGAGCAGAAGATGTGCCGACGACCGCATTCTTTTTCAAACGGAACTTCTTTTTCTCATCTACCGCTTGATTACGTATCAAGAGAAGTTCAGCAGGATCCTCCCGCTCGGAAACAGCCGCAATCAAAAGTCCGTCCTGTTGTTCCGTGGGTAAATCTTTGTGGGAATGAACCGCAATGTCCGCCTCGCCGTTCAACAGCGCCTCTTCGATCTCTTTCGTGAAAAACCCTTTGCCTTCCAGTTTATCGAACGACAAGTCTTGGATACGATCACCTTGCGTCTTGATGATGTTCAGTTCGCTCTCCAAACCGATATCAGCGAGTAATCGCTGCACATGACGAGCCTGCCAGAGGGCCAACTCACTTCCGCGCGTGGCGATCCGTACCGGTTTCATAGGAATAATAGGGTGAGAGTGGAATCAGCGGTTGTCGAGCAGTATCTCTTTGGCCATAACCATGGGAACGCTGATATACTTCTTCTCCATGTAGTCGATCACTTTGCTCAATACGTCGCGCGATCGGGGATCAAGGGATTCCAAGTCGCGGGCGAAGACTTCGTTGATTGCACGATCGCGGATCTCACGCATCTTGTCCGGGACTTCACGCATGCGAAGCTCCAGCGAGCGGGTGCGGTAGGTTTGAGCGAAAAGCTGGGTCTGCTCCTCCAGAATACGCTCGGCATGCTTGAGTTCAGCCTGACGTTCGAAAAGATTTTTTTCTGCTATGGAGCGCAGGTCTTCGATGGAAATATGTTCAACCGCATAGTCAGCCGGTATGGATGAATCAATATCAGACGGCATGGCGAGGTCAACCAAGACTTTCTTGTCGGTTTCACCGCAAAGAATTTTCGAATACACAGCGGGTGTGACGACCGGATCGGCAGAGCCGGTGCAAGTCACCAATACATCGAATCCACCGGTGTAGTTGGCCAGTGCGGATAACGGATGTGCTTCGGCAACTACCGAAGTGGAACGAAGCATGGAAGCCAATGCTTCCGCGTTATTGAGCGTCCGGTTGAATACCACGAATCGGGTATGACCTTGCTTAAGCAGGTATTTGCAAAGGTTGGTGTTCGTTTCACCGGCACCAACGACGAGAATCCGGTTGTCTTTGGGTAAGTGCAACGCGCGAAGCTTGCGTTCAGCCAATGAGACGATAGAAACCGGATTGGCAGCAATGCGCGTTTCCGTATAGACACGCTTGGCAGCGTTTATCGTGGCCTGAACGACCAGACGAATCAAGTCACCAGTCAAACCGTCGGCCTTGGCCTGATCATAAGACTTACGTACTTGCGTGATGATTTCCCGTTCGCCGACAACCAATGAATCCAGCGACGATGCCACGCGGAACAGATGATCCAAGGCCTGACTTCCCTGATAAACCATAGCATGCCGGATGGCAAACGAAATATCCTGTTCGTTCCAGGTTGGCTGCAACACGGTGAAAAAGCTACGGAGGAATGAATCGTCACATTTTTCGGCAGAGGACCACACGAACTCGATACGGTTGCAGGTGGCGATATATAGCAATTCCTCCAGTCCCAGATTTTCCTTCAGGTTGGCAAGTCGCGATGAACGCTCTTCTTCTGGGATGAAGAATCGATTCAGCTCGGTGAGCGGCGTGCTTTTATGCGTAAAGGCGAGGACTCGTAAAGGAATCACAAACGGGACTTGTAAATCGTGAACAAAGGTCTTATTTGAGCCCGAAAAAGTGTCATAATGATGTCATGAAATTGCGTTTTTGAAATGATTTCGCATAAAAAACGAGAAAACAGGGCCTGTATCGTATGACTTTTATCAGGTGGTTATTTTACCTGTTTTCCCCAAGCAAAAAGCCCCGATCGTCGGTTACGGACAAGCGGGGCGAAGGAGCAGATAAGTCATTATCAAATTTTACAAGTCATCGTAGGCGTACATATCCAGCAAGGGTGATCCGGCAGGCATTTCACAAATCGGATCGATAATGCCGTCCTTCAAATCATAGACCCAGCCGTGCAGGTGTGGTCGCTGATGATGTTTCCACGCTCGCTGGACGATGGACGTTTTAGCCAGATTCATGACCTGTTCCTTTACGTTCAACTCCACCATCCTATCGATTTTCTGTTTCTCATCCGTGATGGAGTCGACTTCATCCCGGTGATATCGGTAGACATCCTTGATGTTGCGCAACCATTTGTTGGCGATACCCATATCATGATTTGTCATGGCAGCGCGGACACCTCCACAACCATGATGTCCGCAAACAATGATATGCTTAACCTGCAGAACCCGAACCGCGTAGTCAAGGACCGTCAAGAGGTTCAAGTCCGTATGGACTACGAGGTTGGCCACGTTCCGGTGTACAAAGATTTCACCGGGCTGGGTGCCGGTAATCTCATTCGCAGGAACCCGACTGTCACTACAGCCAATCCAAAGAAATTCCGGGGTTTGGACCTCGGAGAGTCGCTTGAAATAATCCGGGTCGTCAAGGACTTTTTCCTTGGCCCAGGCTTTGTTTTCCAGAAGGAGTTTTTCGTAAGGCTTCATAGTCTGTAAGCTACGTATTAATTGGTTTGCAATTGAGCCAACGCGGCAGGAATAATATGTTGTTTGGAAGGAGAACTGCGGAAACTCACGGTAATTTCCTTTAGCGAGGCATGCTGAATGAAATCCTCTACCACGGCCATAACATCCTTGTCGATGAAATCGGCCCGTGACACATCGATGATGATGCTTGAGCGTGAAGGAACGCTTTCCAACTTGCGTTTCAAGAACGCTTTATTCAAATAAGACACATCTTTACGAAAACGGAACAGGTAATGATGATCATCATGAACCACGATGATGGCCGACTTGAAGTTGCTCCATAATACGGCTATTAATCCAACCAAACATCCGATAAGAATGCCTACCAACAGATCCGTGAAAAGTATGGCTACAATAGTGGTCATGAAGGGTATGAACTGATCCAACCCTTTTCGGTAAAACTGGCGGAAAACGGAGGGATGAGCCAGCTTGAATCCGGTATAGATCAATACCGCTGCCAATGCGGATTTAGGGATTAAATTCAGCCATTGGGGTATAGTCAAGACGCTGACCAGCAACAATACACCATGCAAGATGGCCGATTTGGACGACTTCGCACCGGCATTGATATTGGCAGAGGTTCTGACAATGACTGAGGTGACAGGAAGACCTCCCAAAAAACCAGAAATCATATTCCCCACTCCTTGGGCTTTTAATTCACGGTTCGTGGGCGTCACGCGCTTATAAGGATCCAAGGAATCCGAAGCTTCGATGCATAAGAGAGTCTCCAGACTCGCAACAATAGCGATGGTAAGAGCGGTCAACCACACCTGAGGATTCGAGAGATAAAGAAACTCCGGTGATAACAGGACACCGCGAAGCTCGGTGAATCCTGAAATGGTGGGGATCTCGACCAGATGATCAGCCAACAAGGCGTACTCCGGAAACCGGGAAGACACATAGGCGGCCAAGGAAGCGCCTACACCGACCACAACCAAAGGGGCCGGAATGAAACGAAAGACGCCGCCACGAGGAGATACGTAAGAATCCCATAATTTCTGAATAAGCAACGACAACAAACCAATGCCGGCAGATAGTGGCAGGACGTGCTGCAACGCTTGAAAAAGACCTGAGAAGGTATTATTGTCGGGAACTTGAAGGAATGATTCATCTCCCTCATAATCCGTATCGTAGCCGATCATGTGCGGGAACTGTTTCAAAATTAGAATCAACCCGATAGCCGTAAGCATCCCCTTGATCACGGCCGTTGGAATATAATCGCCGATTACACCGGCACGAAGGAAACCCAAAACGACCTGAAAAACTCCGGCCAAGACTACGGCAACCAAGAAGGCCTCGAACGACGGCAGTTGTTCCAAGGCTGCGATGACTATGGCTGTTAAACCGGCAGCCGGTCCGGTAACGCTGAGAGAGGATCCGCTAAGTATTCCAACCACAATCCCACCCACAATGCCAGCTACAAGTCCGGAGATAAGCGGTGCATGAGAACCTAAGGCGATGCCAAGGCAAAGCGGTAAAGCGACAAGGAAAACGACAAGAGAGGCCGGTATGTCGTACTTTAAATCGTGGAAGTTTTTTGACTTGATCACTGCTGGGGATTAGGTGAACTTTTATAAACACCAAAACTCAGCATTAGTTCGAAGGGAAATTGCCAACGAAATGTTAAAAAAAAAGCCGTCTCGCGACGGCTTTACTTTATAGTTCCGAAAAATCAACCCTCTCCGGACAAATTAGACGATTTAGTTTCTGAATAAGGAGTGGTTTGAGGAATGAAGTCATCCTCTGCGCCTGGCTTTCCGTAGTCATAGGCCCAACGGTGAACCGTAGGAATTTCTCCAGGCCAGTTACCGTGGATGTGCTCCACAGGTGCCGTCCATTCCAAGGTATTGGAGTTCCACGGGTTCTGTTCAGCCTTGCGACCACGATACATGCTATAGAAGAAGTTAAAGGCGAAGATCAACTGGGCCAAACCACCCAGGATGGCGAACACGCTGATGAGTGAATTGATGTTCAAAGCACCGTCAAATCCTTCGTAAGCGGTGTACGCATAGTAACGACGGGGAGCACCTGACAAGCCAACAAAGTGCATCGGGAAGAACGTACCGTAAACACCGATGATGGTCAACCAGAAATGCCAATAGCCCAACTTCTTATCCAACATACGTCCGAACATACGGGGGAACCAATGGTAAATTCCGGCGAACATGCCGAATATTGCCGATGAACCCATTACGATGTGGAAGTGAGCAACAACGAAGTAGGTATCATGTACATTGATGTCCAACGCCGAGTCACCCAAGATGATCCCCGTAAGACCTCCGGAAATGAAGAAGGAGACCAGACCGATGGCGAACATCATCGCCGGAGATAGAACAATGTTTCCGCGCCATAAGGTGGCCAAGTAGTTGAAGACCTTAACCGCTGAAGGGATAGCTACCAACAACGTGGTGAAAACGAACACGGAGCCGAGGAACGGATTCATACCCGTGATGAACATGTGGTGACCCCACACGATGAAGGACAAGAAGGCGATGACCAACATGGACCCGATCATGGC
>CAYWDY010000041.1:0-913 GCA_964455985.1 uncultured Flavobacteriales bacterium | reverse complement strand
CTCGGGGTGACCCAAGAACCAGAACAAGTGCTGGAACAATACCGGGGAACCACCGGAGTGGTGCAGCGGTGCACCATTAATGAAAATATCGGAGAGAAAGAAACTGGTTCCAAAGCTGCGGTCAAACAACAGCAGCAACGCCGCCGCAAAAAGTACCGGGAATGAAAGGATACCGAGGATGGCGGTGATGAAGAAAGCCCAGATGGTCAATGGCAGGCGGGTCATGCTCATACCTTGCGTACGAAGATTGAGGATGGTGACAACGTAGTTGATACCACCCAACAAAGCCGATGCGATGAAGAGCACCATACTCACCAACCACAGCGTCATACCCAACCCTGAACCTGGAATAGCTTCCGGTAAGGCACTAAGGGGAGGATAAACGGTCCAACCGGCTGAAGCAGGTCCTGCTTCCACGAACAAGGAAAGCGTCATGATAGCACAAGAGCCGAAGAAGAACCAGTAGGACAACATGTTCAAGAAGCCGGAGGCCATATCGCGCGCTCCCACCTGAAGGGGAATGAGTAGGTTACTGAACGTGCCCGACAATCCACCCGTCAACACAAAGAAAACCATGATGGTTCCGTGGATCGTGACCAACGCCAGATAGAAACCTGGATCGAGTTTGCCATCCTTACCCCATTTACCCAACAAAGACTCCATGAACCCGAACTTCTGGTCCGGCCAACCCAGTTGGAGTCGGAAAATCAAGGACATGATCATGGCCAGAAAAGCCATCACGATAGCAGTTACCAAGAACTGCTTCGAGATCATCTTATGGTCCGTACTGAACACATACTTGGACCAAAAAGAATCATGGTGCTCGTGGTGGTCGTGACCGCTATGTGCGTCGTGACTGTGTGCGTGCGTTGACATGTATAGTGAATATTATCGTTAACGTAGTATTGGGTAT
>CAYWDY010000040.1:1884-12939 GCA_964455985.1 uncultured Flavobacteriales bacterium | reverse complement strand
CGAATGCAGAACCCTTCGGTTCGAAATTGTTTACCGCGATGATCGGCGACGTTTCGGTCAAACCGTATCCTTCCAGGACCGGAATTCCCGCTGCCCAAAACACGCGAGCCAAGCGAGGTTGCAGAGCGGCACCTCCGCTCACAATGACACGGGTATTACCGCCAAGGGCTTCACGCCATTTGGAGAAGATGAGTTTGCGGGCAACGGCCAACTGGATGGCATAGAACCAACCATTCTTGTTTCCGTGTTCGTATCGAAGACCCAGATCAAGTGCCCAAAAGAACAATCCGCGTTTGAGGCCCTTCAACTCTTTGCCCTTGGCTACGATCTTGTCGTAAACCTTTTCCAGAAGTCGTGGAACAGCGGAGAAAACATGCGGATGTATTTCGCGGATGTTATCACCGATTTTGTCCATGTTCTCGGCGTAGTAAACAGACACTCCCAGGTATTGGTACAAATAGGTCAGGACGCGTTCATAGCTGTGGCACAGTGGCAGAAAACTCAATGCCCGATCATTCTGATTGACAGGTGGAAGGTGTTCCACCGCCAATACGTTGGAGACGACGTTGTAGTGCGAGAGCATAACGCCCTTGGGATTCCCAGTAGTTCCTGAGGTGTAAATGATGGTGGCGCAGTCCGCAGGGACGACCTGTTTGCTGCGGGAGGCCAACAACTCAGGGTGGAGAAACTGATCGCCTTGCTCCAGCAGCTGAGTCCAATTCAACGCTCCTGCTACTGTGTCAAACGTATAGACCCAGCTGAGGGAAGGAACATCTTTCTGAATGTTCTTGACTTTCTGATACAACGACTCGTCGCCGCAAAGAATCATGCGAGCACCGCAATCATTCAGAATGAAGCGTACCTCTGATTCGCTCAACGTGGTATAAAGCGGAACGTTGACAACTCCGACTTGCATCATACCCACATCGGCGAAATTCCATTCGGGTCGGTTGGCGGAAATCATGGCCACCTTATCTCCGGGTTGTAATCCAAGCGCCAATAAACCCAAGGAAAGGCGGTCAGCCGTGTGGATGAATTCCTCCGTGGAATAGGTCCTCCAAGCTCCCTGCTCTTTGGCAGCGAGAGAATCCTTTTTGGGGAATTTCTCCGCTTGGTGGCGTATGAATTCAAAAAGCCGGGTGACCTTCATAGGGGGATTACGGACTTACAATATACAGGCATTACCCTTGAGCTAGTGATGAAGAACAGCGTTTTTCATCACTGATTATTAACAATGTCACCCTATGATTTACCGCTGATTCTGACGGAAACGCTTGAAGTTGGCTTACCTTTAACCCATGCGCGTCGAGAATGAATTTACGAAGATGACCGGCATTAGGCACCCGTTGGTCATGGCCCCCATGTTTCTGGTCTCCAACGAGCGGATGGTCACGGAAGCCATGCGGGCAGGCATCATGGGCTGCTTCCCGAGCCTGAACTTCCGTAATCCCGGAGAGCTGGACGGCGTGCTAACCCGGCTAAATACCTTCCGGTCAGAGAATCCCGAAACCGGTGGCACCTATGCCGTCAACCTGATCGTCCAAGACTCCAACCGTTTTTTTCAGGAACACCTCGACCTGTGCGTGAAGCATCGCGTTCCGGTTTACATCACTTCCCTGGGTAATCCTCAGCGAACGATTGAGGCTGCCCACGCCTACGGAGCCCGGGTCTTTTGCGACGTCACCAATCTGGCTCATGCTCGAAAATGCCATGACTTGGGAGCAGATGGATTCGTAGCTGTAGGCCAAGGCGCCGGCGGTCATGCCGGACCTTTTCCGCTTTCGCTTCTCATCCGTTCGCTTCGAACGACGTTCCCCGATAAGCCGGTCCTGGCGGCCGGCGGGATCAGTGATGGTTACGGGGTTCTCAGCGCATTGGCTGCCGGAGCCTCCGCTGCCTATTGCGGCACCCGTTTCATAGCAAGCAGTGAATCAGGCGCTTCAGCCGATTATACTAAAGCGATCATTGAGGCAGGTATGGGAGATATTGTGATGACAGATCGCATCAGCGGAACACCCTGTACCGTGATCAATACTCCCTTTGTCCAAAAGATCGGACTGCATCAGAATCGGATCGAACGGTGGTTGAGCAAGAACCCCCGAACCAAAAAGTACTACAAGATGCTTATCCAGTACCGTGGATTCCGGTGGTTGGAGCAGGCCATGACACCGGGAAATTACCACACATTGTGGTGCGCCGGACAGTCCGTCGAACTGATTGACGAGGTTCAACCGATCAGCCGGATTGTCGAAGAAATGATGGCGGAGCTGGAACAGGCCCGTCTGGAGTTGAGCGGAACCTTCAAGCCCTGATTATCGCTTGATCAACCGGAAGGTACGAACCTCGTTTCCGGAACTCCATTGGCCGACATACACGCCGGCTGGAACTGGACCCAGATCCATCTCTACGGAAGCTATTCCGTTGACCGTAGCCACAGGTTGAGAGCGTACCAAGCGCCCCTGAAGATCCCGGATTTCCAAGCCTACCTGGGGTGCAGTGAAGCCGCTGGCCCTTACGTGAAACAGGTTCGTAAACGGGTTGGGATAGACCTGTGTAAGCGACTGGAATTCGCTTTCGCTTATAGTCGATAATCCATTGTCTTTCAGATTTATATTGTCGACATAAATATTGTTTCCGTAGTCGTTGATGTTGACGAATTTTAGGATGACCGATTGACCGGAGAAGGTGCTGAGGTCTACTGTATCGTTACGCCAAGAAGCGGCATCGACCGGCTCCCAATCCGAAGACGAGGGCGGTACCGTAGCCAATGCCGATCCGATTTTTTCATACCCGGTTGGCTGGAAGGTTTGGCCGCAATCGGTACTGATTTCTACGCGCAAGCCGTCATCGTAGCCGGTAGAATAAACCGCATAGGCCACATCAAAGGTCAAAATAGGATTCGACAGACTGGACAAATCCGTTACCGGCAAAATCAAGTCATCCTCCGCACCCGGACTGTTATAACTGAAATCGTCGAACCATGCTGTTCGGGTAGTCAAACCGTCGCTGCCAACCACCGTAGCTACATCCCAGCGGTAGGTGGTTCCCGAACTCACAACGCTCCAATTGACCGGAGGGAAAACAGGAGCCTGAAAATCTTCGGCAAGCGGAACGGTAGCTGTCGGACTGGAAGTTACCGTGTATTGAATGCTGTCGTTCAGATAATTCAGGTCACCCGGCAAAGCCACCGAAATAACGATAGTATATGTTCCGGGGACTGAAAAGTCGGCCGGCACAGCAAAGGTGAATGACAAGGATGAGCCATGCGTCAACGTGCCAGGATAGGTTTCGAGAACGGGAGAATTGCCATTGATAGAATAGCTGATATCAAATCCCGTGGCATCATTCAACCCATCGTTTCTCAAGGCCATCGTAATGGGAATCGAGGTGAGATTCTGGCAGGCATACAACAAACCGGGCTGGGGCCGGACGGCCTGTACAACGGCCATATCAGCTGCGTAGGAACAATTCAGCAACCCCGGAGTCTTCTGGATCGCTGTCAACCTCCTACCCTGTCCGCCGGCAGGCCCAACCGGCCCAACACTAAACCATTCTTCGGTATTGGCCGGCACAGGAAGCTGGACCGTATTGCCCGTAACCGTTGCTACCACCTCCATATACTTATTGCCGAGGCGATAGACATCATACGTGTTGATTCCGGGAGCTGCCGTCCAACTGAGCTGCAACGTATCGGTACAGGAAAAATCCACCTGAAGATTAGAGGGCTGAGGAAGGATTACCACAAAGGGATTGTTCTGCGCTACCTCTACCCCTCGGGTGACGCGGATGACAACCAAATCGCTCGACAAGGAGGAAGGAATTTGCCAATCGTATTGACGGATATCGCCACCGACACTGGCCATGGCTTGCCACGTTGAACCGGCATCCGTGGAATATTCCAGGTCAAAAGTTCCAGTACTGCCAAACGCATCCCAGCGGATCAACTCCGTTTCTCCCGCCACGAACGCCTCGCCGCCCAATGGATAGGTCAACGTAACACCAGACTCCACGAAATCCCAGGTGGTGAAACAACGCTGAACTCCCAACGGGATGTTGTTTCCAATAATGGTGACCGTCAGGACTCCGGCGGCGGGTTGGTCAATGGTGACCTGTTCGATGTTGTTCAGGTGATCAACGGCCCGTACAGCCGGCGCATTCAGGTTGACCGGATTGGGTGTGGGATCCAGTACCCAGGGCAAAAACGTAGTTGACCCATCGGAAACCTGAAGGTCAGCGTCGTTGACCAGCTGAAAGGCCGCAGCCGGATCACCTGGACTTTCCGGCCAATAGAGCATGACTTTAGCTTGACGGATATTCGAAGGCACATTGATGGTAAAGGTGATGGTATCACCCTGTCCAAGCGAGTCGATGCGGTAACGCCCATCTTCCAAGGCACGGAGAGCCCTCAGCGCGTTGACACGACCGAAACCGAAATAGAAATCCGGACCCGGGTTTCCAATGTCTTGCGCACCATTGAGCAGCACCGACTTGAGGATAGCGGCCTCCGGATTCTGGCCGTTGTTCAAGGAGCGGTAAGCCTGTACCAACTGGGCGGTGACTCCGGCGATTCCCGGACAAGCGGCACTTGTTCCGCCACCTACTTGATACGTATTTCCTTCATCAGTCGATAGCTGGTCTGCACCATTGGCGGCGATTTCAGGCTTGATACGACCATCATCAGCCGGACCGCAGCTACTGGTCGCATCCCTCACTTCATACGCATCCAGATTGGCACATGAAATTACGTTCTTACCGATTTTCATTCCGCCCGTGATACTTCCCCATGGAGAACCGGCACCGTAACCGCAATCCGACTGCCCCCGGTTACCGGCAGAGAACACAAACGAAAAAAGCGGATTGTCGTAAGCCAACTGATCCGCATCCTGAGAATCGGTGTTGTAATCGTTACAACCTTGGCTGTAACTGGTGGAGGTGATCACGGCACCATACTGACTGAAAAAGGCCGGTGAATTATAGATATGCTCATAGTTACCGATATCGTGAATGAGGATGTTGGCACCGTCCGCCATACCGCGGATCACGGGATCCAAGTTACCGGCACCGACAGCGATACCTGACGTCATATCCCCGTGGTTACCGCCTGCTCCGCTCATTAACGAGGTCAATCTTCCTTTGAAATCAATGTGAGGTCCAACTTCGCCGTCGTCCGCCAAGGATATCGTTACCGAATCTCCGTTAAAATGGCGACCGAAAACAGGAACCACATTGATAGCATTGCTGCGGTGTAAGGAACGACCGCGCGTGTCTTCCGGCACAGGAGGAGCAGAAATCGGCTCGGCGTATTTCACGAAAGACAAGGCTACGAAGGATGAAATGTCACGGGAAGAAAGCTCCACGTTCAAGCGATGAAGCCGAGGATCCGAGGACAACACACGGACATCCCTGCTCTTCAAATCTGCCACCGCCGATTCCATATCGACATCTGAAAAAAGTCGGCATTGCAGCAATACCTTATCTGCACCAGCCCAGGCATGAGCAGGCACCGCTTGCTCACGCAGCGCTCGGTTCATTTTATTATCGACGGAAATGGCAAGGACGGTGCGTACCGGCAAGGCGGAAAAACCCGAGGCAGGGCCGGAAGCAGGTAAACTCACAAACCATGTATTGTACGGAATATAGTCCAACAGACGGATCCCGGCCCGTTCAACAGCCTGCTTTTCCGAAGCCGTCAACGGATGCGCAAACTGCATCAAGCGATAGAATCTGCCCTGAAACACTTCCGACGATGTGCTCGGGAAAAGCATAGCCGGTTGAACTTCGGCGGTGGTGGTAATGACACCGGTTTCCAAGCAGATACGATCCGGAGCGTAACCCGGTTGACTGGCCATGGCAGACAGGCTGCCCACGATAAACAAGGCGATGAGGAATTGCTTTTTCATAGGGAATAGTGAGCGGGAAAGATATTCATTCTTTTCAAGGTGCAGAAACGGGGTATTCCCCGTCATATAGCTGAACATAACGTACCTTTGATTGTTTCGAATCTCACTATGTATCGTAACACCCAGCATTGGATTGAGACCTTGGAGAAAGCCGGCGAGCTGGTCCGCATCAAAACGGCCGTTTCACCTCATTTGGAAATAACCGAGATCACAGACCGTATTTCAAAGCAATACGGCCCCGCCCTACTCTTTGAAAACACGGGCACGGGGTTTCCACTCCTCATCAATTCCATGGGAACGGAAAAGCGAATGGCCATGGCCTTGGGCGCTGAAAAGCTGGACGACGTAGGCGAACGGATGGAAGCGCTATTCCATGAATTGATGTCTCCCAAGGACTCCATCATCGATAAACTAAAGATGTTACCCAAGCTGGGGGCGATCGCTTCATGGATGCCTAAAGTGATTCGAGGCAAAGGCGCCTGCCAGGAAGTAGTTATGAAGGACCCTGATATGACCAAGCTTCCGGTGCTCACCTGCTGGCCGGAAGACGGCGGACCGTTTGTCACGTTGCCTGTCATACATACCAAGGATCCGTTGACGGGCATTCGAAATGTCGGCATGTACCGCATGCAGGTTTTCGGACCCAAGATGACCGGCATGCACTGGCACCGTCATAAAGTCAGCGCCCGTCACCTCAACGAATACAAGAAGCTTGGCCAGCTGATGCCGGTGGCTGTGGCCCTGGGAGGTGATCCTGCATACACCTATGCAGCCACCGCTCCCCTGCCTGACGGCGTCGACGAATACATGCTGGCCGGTTTCCTACGAAAAAAGAAAGTTGAGCTGGTTCAATGCCTGACCCAAGACATACAAGTGCCTGCTGATGCCGACATCATCATCGAAGGGTACGTGGACCCTAATGAAGAACTCATTTTGGAAGGACCCTTCGGAGACCACACGGGGTATTATTCACTTCCCGATTTATACCCCCGCTTCCACGTCACCTGCATCACCCATCGTAAGGACGCTGTATATCCCGCCACCATCGTAGGTATTCCTCCGCAGGAAGACGCCTGGATCGGCAAAGCCACCGAACGTATTTTCCTGGTCCCCATCAAAATGACCATGGTACCGGAAATCGTAGACATGGTATTACCCATGGAAGGCGTGTTCCACAATTTGGTGATTGTGAAAATCAAAAAGGATTATCCCGGACAAGCCTCCAAGGTGATGCATTCGCTTTGGGGCGCCGGACAGATGATGTTCACCAAAATGATGGTCATCGTCGACGGTGATGTGGATATCCATAAGCCCGAAGAAGTTGCCCGGTATGTTTCGCGTCACTTCGACCCCGAGCATGACACCTACTTCTCGACCGGACCTGTTGATGTGTTAGACCACAGCTGCTCCGTGATGGCGTTCGGTGGTAAAATCGGGATCGATGCTACGGCTAAGACCCCGGAAGCGCTTTCCATGAGACCACCCATCGGCTCATTGGAAAAAACCGGACTTGACATCGATTTCATCCGACAACTTTATCCGGAAATCAAAGACATCAATGACTCCTTGCTCCATAAAGAGATTGGCGCCGTGGTGATATCCGTAGCGAAAAACAGACCTAAACATATCGAGCAGTTGGCTGAAAACCTGTTTCAGCTGGATTCCTTCGCCCCTGTGAAGCTTTTGCTCGTGGTTGAAAGCCGGGTGGACATTTCCGACATCGGCGATGCCGTCTGGCGCTTTTCCAACAACGTGGATCCGAAGCGGGACGCCCGCATTATCGTCTCACCCAATCATCCCGGGCGCTCGCACCTGGTCATGGACGGCACACGAAAGACCAAAGAATTGGATGGCTTCCAAAGGGACTGGCCGAACATTCTTGCCTCTACCGAAGAAACCATTCAGCTGGTAAATGAAAAGTGGAACGAGTACGGACTGGGCGACATCATTCCTTCTCCATCCGAAAAATACCGGCGACAGCTCTACGGAGAACGGGCGGTTGCTGAGTAAGTCCGGTAATCCAGACTTTCCTGACTTGGAATTTTAAAGTGTTGCGGTGCGCTGGATTGACTTACGACAAACCCACGATTTCTCCGTCAACCACATCGATATGATACGCACTGGGGGCCTCGGGTAATCCGGGCATGCGAACCATTTCGCCGCACACGGCTACAATGAATCCGGCTCCGGCATTGATCACCAAATCATCCACAACAATTGTAAAACCCTCGTACACGCGAACCGCTTCCGGCTTATCCGTAAAGGAATATTGCGTCTTGGCGATACAAATGGGAAGACCGGAGAAACCTAAGGCATCGATGCGCTTGAGTTTACCCGTAGCTTTTTTGGAAAGCACTACTCCTGTTCCACCGTACACCCTCTGCACTACCTTTTCCAACTTGGTACGGACATCTTCTTCCAAACCATAGACGTAATGAATTTCAGGATCCTTAGGAGGAGACGTCAACTCGACTATCTTTTCAGCCATGCGGATGGCTCCTTCGCCGCCTTTGGCATAAGCTTCATTTAAAGCAAAGGAAACACCGCGATCATCACACCACTGCTGCAAAAGGTCTATCTCCCCTTGCGGATCGGTATCGAAGCGATTCAGGGCTACCAATACCTTCTGACCGAAAGCCGTCAAGTTCTGGATGTGACGCTCCAGGTTGAATAGTCCTTTGACCAACGCCTCAGCGTTGGGTTGTTTCAATTCCGCGTTCTTGACGCCGCCGTGCAAACGCAACGACTGCAACGTAACCACGAGTACGCTCAACGCAGGAGCAATGCCTGCCACCCGGCATTTGATATCAAGGAATTTCTCTGCACCCAGATCGCTGCCGAATCCGGCTTCTGTGACAGCATATTCACCGAAATGCATGGCCGCTTTGGTGGCCATGACCGAATTACAACCGTGAGCAATGTTGGCGAAGGGCCCGCCATGAATGAAAGCCGGTGTGCCTTCCATTGTCTGTACCAGGTTCGGCGCCATGACATCGCGAAGCAACGCCATGATCGCTCCGCCTACCGCGAGGTCCTTTACGGTAAGTGGCGTGCCATCGCCTTGATACCCCAAGAGGATTCGGTCGATTCGCTCCCGAAGATCTGCGCGGTCACGGGATAGGCATACGATGGCCATGAGTTCGGAGGCCGGCGTTATATCAAATCCGGTCTCTGCCGGAATGCCATTCTTCTGCCCGTTGAGTCCCGTGATGACATACCGCAAGGATCGGTCATTCACGTCCTGCACACGCCGCCAAAGAATTTCGCGCAATTCCTTTTCGGTTCCTTTATGGAAGTAATTGTAGTTATCGAGAAGAGCGGCCAACGTATTGTTTGCCGAAGTGATCGCATGGAAATCGCCGTTGAAATGCAAGTTAATATCCGCTGCCGGTAGCACTTGCGATTTGCCACCGCCGGTAGCTCCGCCCTTCATACCGAAAACCGGTCCTAACGAAGGCTCACGAAGTGCCAGAACAGCCCGCTTGCCGATTCGACGCAACCCATCGGCGATGCCAATCGAAGTCGTTGTCTTTCCATTTCCGGACTTGGTCGGAGTAATCGAAGTAACTAGGATCAATTTGCTCTGCCGGATACGCGCTTCGTCAAAGGAGGGAATTTCAACCTTGGCTTTGTTACGGCCATAAGGGATGAAATCAGCGTCGGCGATGCCCAACTCTTGGGCGATGGATTGAATGGGTTTCATACAAGGGAGACTGTCTCGGCAAAGAACGTCATTTCCGCGCATACGGATCGTTCTCCTCCACCACTTTTACTTCCATTTTATCCACGTCAAACGATGCGTGGTCGGAGTTCCACACGTAGAGCTGCAACCTGACTTTCCCGTGGGTTTCGGTCAACGGCAAGGCGATGAAAACCCGCTGCCAACGGCCGGGGTGGAGATTGAAATCATTCAAGCGGACATTGTCGTAAAAAAGTGCTTCGCCTTCACGTTCCACTTTCATATCCAAGGTAGCGTTGCTCATCGTATCCCGGGAGCGGAAATACACTGACCCGTAAAAGACGGACAGCCCTTCGGAAGTTAGTTCCAGGGTGGTATCGAATCCGACAGAAAATTCACGCTCGGGAGAGAAATAAAGGATAGCTGGCGGTGACAGTGCTGTTGAGTCATCCGTTCTTCCAAAATCAGGCGTAACCGATGTGAAATCTTGAACCCAATAGAGTCCGCGCTGCTTTTCAGGCTCCACTTTGGTGAACAAAATCGATTCAGCGTTGAAGTATAAACGAGTGTCCACTTTGCAGGGGTACTTGGCCGAAATGATTTCTCGGATCTCATAGGGATGCAGACAATTGGTCCAGACGTAGGCAAAATAGTCCGATGAACTGGTATCCACCTGTTCCCGCAAGCGAGCCATATCAACTGATGTCAGGGCCTGGAAATTGACACGATCAGGAGGGTCAGACATCCGACTGAAATAATAGTCCAGGTACTTGGGATTGATCACGTTCACTACCACCGGCATCCGGTAGTTGGCATACCATTCCGATACATCTTCGGCCACTTCTTTGAAAACACCATATGGCCGTGACGAATAATATCCGTTGACGGATACCGTCACTAAACTGCCAAACACCAGTAAAATGATGGTCAATGTGGCACTTCGTGCGGACGAATAAAACCGTTCAGGCAGCAGGGAGAAAAAGGTCAACAACAGTCCGGGCAAACTGAAGAGCAACGTGGAGGGTTGCAAGGCCGGATGTCTCAGCACCGAATACCCATACGCGAGTCCGAAGGAGAACAGGAAGGCGAAAACACCCACCCAGCGCCAGCGGCGAACCGGCACAGAAGGGAATCCATGGATCAGCACCGGAAGAAAAGCCAACGAAATGATGGCAACTATAACGGTCGACCTATCAAATAAGGAATAGAAAAATTGCACCAAGAAATCTTTTTCAGGAGGCGCCAGCCAACCGCCCAGATCCCCGGTCTTCATTTGTTCAAGGAAAACCCTGATCTCTGGCAAAAAGGAAAGCGGACCGGTGAGCGATAACAAACAGAAACGCAGCCGCCACTTACCCGGCAAAAGCAAGAAGACAGGTATGACCAAACCGGCGAGATATACCGGCACAAAATAATGAGTGTGTACACCGAGCATGACCGCGACTACGAATCCGACTTGATCAGTAACGGAAAATC
>CAYWDY010000040.1:0-1874 GCA_964455985.1 uncultured Flavobacteriales bacterium | reverse complement strand
CCTGGCTGACTTAAGCAGACTTCCGGCGTGGTACATGGCCCATACCGAAAAGAAAATCCCCGGACTGTACATGCGGGCCAAGGTGGTATACAAGAGCGGTAGCTCCATCACGGCAAAAACAGCTGCAGCCAGTAATCCTGCTGTCACGGTGTACAGGCGCTTTCCGCTTCGGTAAATGAGAAAGATGGAAAGCAGAGAAAGCAGGACAAAGGGTAAGCGTACGATCCAGGTATCGTTCCCAACTAATTTTATCCAATAAAAAAGGAATGCTTCCACGCCCGCCGGATGGTAATCGATGAGCACGCCTTTTTCAATCATGGCCGAAAAGGTCTGATGATCGGCACGAGTGATGGCACTAAGCTCGTCGTTATTCAGGGAAGTCGTTCCCAGTCCATGGAATCGCAAGGCAGCGGCCACCAATAGAACGGCCCACAGCGCTACGGTTTCCCTTTTAAACGGATTCATCATTCCATCACTTCGATTTCAGACGCTGGCGAACCGCTTCGAACAAAAGTATACCGGAGGCCACGGAAACATTCAGCGAACCCACATTACCCATCATAGGGATTCGCAACAGATGATCACAGATGCGAATCATGTCGTTGGAAATACCATCTTCCTCCGATCCCATGACAATCGCCAGCGGACGGGAAAGGTCAGCGTCAAAGTAGGACTCCTTCCCTTTTTCAGTAGCGGCCGCTAATACCAAGCCTGACTCCTGAAGGTATCCAGCCGCCTGCTTGAGATCCCTGACCTTACATACCGGAATCCGATTCAAGGCACCGGCAGAAGTGCGGATTGCATCAGCTGTCACGGAAACCGAACCCCGTTCCGGAATGACAATGGCATGTACGCCTGCACATTCGGCAGATCGGGCAATGGCGCCGAAATTGCGAACGTCCGTAATGCGATCCAGCACCAACAACAACGGTGTTTCCCCACGCTCGAAAAGAGAGGGCAACACCTCTTCAAGGGGTTGGTATTGGATCGAAGCGATGAACGCTACGATATCCTGGTGGTTCTTGCGTGTGAACCGATTCAGTTTTTCCAGCGGCACTTCCTGCCAGAAAACTCCATTCGCTTTCAACTCCTGCTTCAACTGCTGAATGCCCTCACCGCGTGCTCCACGATGAATGAATACCCGATCGAATTCCTTTCCGGCGCGCAGCGCTTCGGCTACGGGATGTATACCGTAGATCATTTGTTCATTATCGCTGGAAGCGCTAGGCCGAAATCCTGGTCGACGATTATTCATAGCAAAAGCAGTTTACGGTTTCAACGAATCAGGTTGGTCTACGGACTCATCCATGGCGCGTTCGAGGAGGTTTTCCGGCAAGGCTTTGGTCGTCTTGGCGCCAAGCTTTTTCAAGTCCTCGATGCGCTTGACAACGTTACCCTGGCCCGTGCTTAACTTGGTCATCGCCTCTTTGTAAGCCACTTGGGCCGAGTCCATACGCTGACCTACGGAGAGAAGATCATCAATCAATCCTTTGAACTTGTCGTAGAGCCCGCCGCCTACTTTGGCAATTTCCAACGCGTTCTTGGTCTGACGGTCCTGCTTCCAGACGGAAGCGATCGTACGTAACGTGGCCAACAAGGTAGATGGACTGACGATGATGATCCGTCTGTCCCACGCGAACGAAAAGAGCTCCTTATCCTCCTGCACCGCAATACCGAAAGAAGATTCAATCGGCACGAAAAGGAGCACAAAGTCGGGCGAAGAAATGCCGGGGAGATGTTGGTAGGATTTTTCGCTCAAGCCTCGGACGTGGTTGCGGAGCGAGGTCAAATGATCTTTCATATGTCTGGCGCGCGAAACCTCATCGGACGCATTCACCAGATTCTCATAGGCCACCAAGGACACCTTGGAATCG
>CAYWDY010000039.1:8933-13119 GCA_964455985.1 uncultured Flavobacteriales bacterium | reverse complement strand
TGGTCGCGAAGTTCAGGCGTTCATCGAAGAATGTGTAATTTATTATTTGTGCGCAGTAAACAGTAATGCATTACCGCACCTCCGCCTCATCCACAAAGACCCACGATTTATGTCCTGTGTAGGTATGCCACGCCGGTAGTGTTTTGGTGCCGGTGATTTCAAAACGCACGTAGCGTGCTTTACCCGAAAGTGGAAATTCGAACGAACGAATCAAAGGCTCTTTACTGGCATCCGAATCGGTGATGATGCTTCCGACATTTCGGAAGTTGATACCGTCTTCAGAGATCGAACAAGAGACCGTGTCCGGACGAATGATCCAGGCCTGCGGATAGTGCATCGTACTAACCGCTGCTGATTTCACCGGTGATACGTTACCCAAGTCTATGGTGAATCCCATGTCCATTCCTTCCCAGCCCAGCCAGTTCATCCGGTATCGTTCCGTGCCCTTTACTCCGTCTGTCAACGAAGCTTCGCCTTTCAGAAAGTAACGTGAATCGGGCGGTGTCGTGCAGGTCACCTTCTTTTCAAACGCCAAATCTCCTTTCACTTTGATGTCCAGAAATCGTTCGGTGGAAGAGCGGTACAGCCCGACCGTTAATCCGTTCTCATTCATGTAAACGATGTTGTTACGACCACACACGGCGATGAACGTATCAAGCAAAGCAGTCTTTTCCTGGCGTGGAATAAAATCATCGCCTTCACGTAGAAACCATCCGCGTTCTCCGAATAAGTCTGACTTGGCGATTTCCATTTCACCGAAGAGAATCGGAAGTCGAGCTACCTTCACTCGTTCTAGCAGTATGGAATCGTTCGCCACCGCTGCCTCCGCTTGATTGAAATACTTGTAATAGTCCGCCATCCGTTCATTCGAAAGCAACGTATTTGCGAAGGCGACGGGCGTTCCGTAAATATCCAGCGATTGCTTCGATTCTCTTTCTTCCTGGTGCAACCGGTCGAAGTATTGCTGCATGAAAGGCCCTGCAGCTCCGTAATAGTGCTGCATGAAATCGTGGACGACAGAGTCCACATTCACTTCCGGGTTCCAAAGCAGTTTACTTAACACATACATTTTGAGTGGTGCGAACTCGACTCCTCGGTCGATGTTGCATTGCTGGAAATGCGCTTTGGCGTGGTATTTATTGAAGAGCTGAAGGTTTGGTTGTAGCGTGTGGAATAGCGGGAAAGGGCTGATGTAATTGGTGAACTGAACTTCGTAGTCCCAGATCATCAGGTTATCGGTCAGGGTGCTCCACGTCATGAGGTCTTCGACGAAGGAGGTGCCTGAAGCGCTGGCGCTGATCGCTTCCGACCGGTCCATCTCGATACTGCATAAGGTGATCAACACATTGGAATGTGGTCTGGTCTTCTTCGGGGCGTGACGGGTGTATGAATAGGCTAAGGTGGTGATAGTCTTGTCCGGGAATGAATCCGCGACCTGGTTCACGAAGCGCAAGATCAGTCCGCTGGGCGATCCTTCTTCTTCGTCGACCTTCGCACAGCGCTCACAACGGCAGTATTCGAAATCGTCGTTTTGGCTGACCGACCAATACTGTACCGTTGGATGAGCCGCCATCGCCTGCCGCAATGTATCGACTACCCGTTGAAGCACATGGGGGTTAGTAAGACAGAGTTGAGCGTACGGCTTCCGTTGTCCGTTGATCAGACCGAAGTATTCCGGATGAGAATCGAAGAATTTCGCCGGTGGCACGAGCCGGTTGAATGTGTGTACGTAGTAGCCGGACCATTCGCCATCGCGCCAATCGTCAGCGATGGTGGTTAACCGACGCCAAGCCTTTACACCCGGTTGACTGGCCATGGGTCCGTTGATGATTCTCACATCGACAGCAGGTAGTGAGGTGGTGTCACGTATCGGCAGACTCAACGAAGTCTGTTGCGGTATATATTCTTCCTCTTCGGTGAATCTACGGCATCCGATATAATCCTCGAGGAAGGCGGTGATGGCATACGTAATTCCATGTCGTGATCCTCCCAGCAGCAGTACGTTTTTCCGAGTAGTGACGATACGATAACCATCCCGTTCCAGTTTTTTGGAAAAATCAGGGAACGTCAATTCCGCCAGTGCTGTATTTCCAATAAAAATTCCTTCGTTCTTCCCCAACGAATTGGCATTTTCAGGAACGATAGAGAAGGGGAACCCGAATACTTTTTCGAGGTAACCCTTCAGCAGGCCAGCGGCATCTCGTTCCTTCGCCGAAGGGTTGGCAGGGATTACTATGCGTACACGATTCTTCTCAATCGTAAATCCGGATTCTTTGGCATATATCGGAACTCGGAGTGATAGAACTATCAGTACCAACACGAATCCCACCATTGGTCGTACTCTATTATTTATTCGCATCAACATGAAGTGATTTTTAGGATTCGGATATCATAGCGTCGTCCTTGGGCTCCCAGAGTTCTAACTTAGTTCCTTCCGGATCGACGATGTGTGCAAAGCGACCGTACTCGGAGTTTTCCAAAGGTCCCACGGGTTCGATACCGTCTTGTTTCAATTGTTCCAATAGTCCATCCAAGTCGTTGACCCGGAAGTTGATCATGAACTCTTTCTCCGAAGGAGCGAAGTACTGTGTTTTATCCTTAAAGAGACTCCATACCGTGGTTCCTTTTTCCTGCGGCTCGTCCGCAGTTCTCCATTCGAAAATGGCGCCGTAGGCATCCGCGGGGATACCGAGCGACTTCTTGTACCATTCGTATAGGGCGGACGGATCTTTACTTTTTATGAATATGCCCCCGATACCGGTGATAAAATTCTTTCCCATAAGGATGTATTAGTTTGCCCTGAAAAATATCCAATTAACCCAAGTGAAGAGCGAATTTGTACTGTTTTTTCCCACATTTAGCAGCTGGAATGAGCCGTTTCCGTATTCGCCAAGTTATGTTGTGGTAAACCCCTTCAATCACTACATTTAAAACATCCTGCCGAAGGTCAGGATTCAGGCTATGCTAAAGGCGTTTATATCCATTTTTATTAGTGCCATTTTTATAGGAATTATCTGCTGCTCCGATGCCTTGGGTCAGACAGCCCCTGCGTCCCTTTCCGTTCCGGATTGGGTCAAGATGATGGACGATCCTAATGTAAATTATTTCGAGGCCATCGCTTCGTACAAGTCGTATTGGTTGACACATGCTAAACCGATTGAAGAGGAAGAGGAGATGGGCCAGGTTCAAACCTCACCCAAGGGCGATCTTTCTGACCGAGAGAGAGAACGCGAAGAGAAAGAGCGGGAATCCAGAAAAAAGAAATTGAAAGGCAGCCGGCTCGAAGAAACAGAATACCTTAAATATCAGTCGAAGCGATTTGAAAACTGGGCCCGCGAAGTGAAGCCCTGGGTCCAGGAAAACGGGCATGTGCTGACCGATGAAGAGCGTGCGGAAATCGCCCGGAAGCAGCAGGAAGAACTCCAACAGCAGAACAAGAAATGATGAAGCGGCTGCTTTTGTTGTTATTCCTTTTCGTGGTAACCTCAACCCTTACCTCCGTCTCCCAGTCGGCTAGCTGGACTGCCTACAAGCCCGCTTCGTTTCCCACCAACTCATCCGGGCAGATCAATGGGATCAGTCGGGTGAGTCAAATGAAATTCCATCCTACCAATTCGACCAAGTTGTATGCAGTCAGCGCTCGCGGCGGCTTGTTCATTTCTACCAATACCGGAACGAGTTGGAGCGTGGCCCCCGGTTGCGATGTACTGACGAACGGAACACGATTCGCCTCCGTTTGTATCGATCACACGAACGATCAGGTCATTTACTTGGGTGGCGGAGACCATAATTATTATTCCAGCGGCTCCGGGGTTTGGAAGTCCACCAACGGTGGAAACACATTTACTCAAACCACACTGACCGGAAAGATCGTGGTCGAGATGATCATGGATCCGACCAACAACAACGTCATCGTTGCGGCCACTAATACCGGAATATACAAGACGACGAATGCCGGATCCACTTGGACGCTCAAGAGTGGAAATATAGCCTTTGACGACATGAAAAAGAAAGAGAACGCCAGCAGCCGCGTCCTCTTCGCTTCCACCACCGATGCACAGCTATACCGGTCCACTGATTTTGGAGAAACCTGGACTCAGCTCACGACGGGTATTTATATTCCCACCGGTTATACTGTAGGTGAAGGCACTCGGATCGGATTAACTCCGGCTGACAGTAATTACGT
>CAYWDY010000039.1:8264-8923 GCA_964455985.1 uncultured Flavobacteriales bacterium | reverse complement strand
CGTGTACTTCTACATGAATGCCAAGGGAGGAACGTTGTTCCGTTCAACCGACGGCGGGAACACCTTTACGGCGATAAAAGATAACCTGACTCCCTTCCTTACCGGATATAGCAACAGTTCGGCTGATCCCGGTCAAGGCGATTATAATACGGGCCTTGGAATCGACCGGACCAATAAGAACATCGTCTATTTCGTGGCGCATAACGTATGGAAATCTACGAACGGAGGAACTACGTGGACGCAGTTGACTAACTGGTTTGAGAAAGTGCATACGGACATGCATCAAATTGTGGTCAGTCCCTACAACGGTGCGCAGCTGTGGAATTTGAACGATGGTGGTGTATGGTTGAGCACGGATGCCGGTGTCAATTGGTCTCCCAAGAGCGATGGCTTGTACGGGTATGAAATATATCACGGCAGCTGCAGTCCGACACGGAGAGATATGATGAGTATCGGCACACAGGACAATGGCGAGCTGTATGGTAACACGACTACGTGGTACACCAACCGCGGCGGCGATTGGCAGTCGCACTGTGTATTCGACTATCGTTCCAACAGCAGTATGGTCTATTATTTTCTTCCGGACTGGGGAACGGTTTCAGTTCCCGAGCGTCGTTTGGTAACGGGAAGTTCGGCTACGTATGGACTCCCGGCTAGTG
>CAYWDY010000039.1:0-8254 GCA_964455985.1 uncultured Flavobacteriales bacterium | reverse complement strand
AACTGATTTTTCAGATATCGCTTTCCACCGGAGTAATTCCAACTTGGCCTTTGTCGGCGACACGGTCATCTGGCGTACCGCTAACCTTTCCGTAACAACTCCTACGTGGGCCAACATCTATAATGCTTCTACCGCCATCATGAAGTTGCACGTCAACTTCGGTGATCCGAACCGGCTTTATGTGATTACGGACGACCAAAAGTTCCATTACTCCAACAACGCTCAGGCGGCCACACCGACATTCACCACGGTGACGCTGCCCAATGCCACTTCGTTGGAGGCTCATATTACCTCCATCAAAACCAATACGAGCGTCGTCTATATTACTGCCAACACCAAAGTGTATCGCTCGGCCGATGGCGGTGCGACATGGACGAACATCACCTATAATCTTCCATCCACGAACCACACGGCCATTATCGCTGACGAGTATTTTTCAACGAACGAGTTGGTTTTTGTATCGACCGGCGGATCCGTCTATTACAAGACCAAGAACGCCACTGCGTGGACACTCTATTCGACACCGCTTCCATCACGAACGAACATTGTGGACATGTCCATCTTCAACGACAGCACATCCAACACAATCCTTCGTGTGTTCACCTATGGAAGAGGAGTCTGGGAAACACCCATCAGTAACCTGAGGACGATGACTGCCAATTTTTCGGCGGATAATACTACGCCTTGTCCGGGCGGTACAGTCAACTTCAGCGACCTCTCCACCGGCAGTGTGACTAGTCGAACCTGGTCGTTTCCCGGTGGCACGCCCTCCAGCTCTACGGCTACCAATCCTGCTGTCGTTTACAGCGCCTCCGGCACGTACAGCGTTACGCTTACCGTCAGTGACGGCACAACCACCAGCACCATTACGCAAACGAATTATATCAATACCCAAGGCCGTCAACTGACTATCACCGAAGATTTCCAGAGCGGAGTATTCCCTCCGACCTATTGGACCAATGTGGATGGCGCCAGCGATGCCAAGGCCTGGGCGTTGAGCAACGCTGCCGGAGGATACGGCAACAGTTCTTCCTGTATGTTCTACGACAATTTCAGCATGGATGCTGCCGGAGTATACGATGAATTCCGTTCCATCAACATTGATTTGATCCCCTATTCGACGGCATACCTGAAATTCGATGTGGCTTACCAACCGTATTCGTTGACAACCTATGTGGATACACTTCAAGTGTTGGTATCAACGAATTGCGGGCAGACATTCACCTCCCTTTACCTCAAATACGGTAATACCCTGAACACGACAGGAGCTATCAGCACATCGGAGTTTACGCCTACTTCCAACCAATGGCGAACCGACAGTATCAACCTAAACGCCTACCGGGGACAAAGCATCATTTTATCGTTCCGAAACATTGGACATTACGGGAACAACTTGTATGTCGACAATATTTCCGTGCAGGGATTGATGAAACCCTCTGCAGGAGCGGATCAGTCCATCTGTTCCGGAAATTCGGTAACGATAGGGGGCACGGCGTTGACAGGTGCCACATACATGTGGTCACCTACCACCGGATTGAATAATCCGACTTCTTCCAGTCCACTGGCTTCTCCAACGAGTACCACCACCTACATTGTCACTGCAACCTATACCGCATCAGGTTCTACAGCGTCGGATACCGTCGTGGTAACCGTGAATCCATTACCGGTTGTTACACTGGCAGCGGTCGGTCCGCTGTGCACCAGTTCAGCACCAGTGACGTTGAGCGGTACACCCACCGGTGGCGTTTTCTCCGGAACCGGAGTGACCGGTAACCAGTTCAATCCGGCAGTCGGTGCAGGATCGTACACCGTTACCTACAGTTATACGAATACGAATGGATGTTCCGCTTCCGCCACCACCCCCATTACGGTCAATGCAGCTCCGACGATCACTATCACTCCGGTTTCTCCGCTCTGTCGTTCCGGCTCACCGGTGACGTTAAGCGGAACTCCAAGCGGCGGAACCTTCTCTGGTACCGGCGTTACTGGTAATCAGTTCAATCCAGGAATCGGAGCCGGTGTTTACACCGTCACCTATAGTTACACGAGTACGGCTGGTTGTAACGGTAGCACCACAACTCAGGTCCAGGTCAGTGATGTCTCGCTGTCTGCGATTACAACTTCTCCGACGTGTAACGGCGGAACCACGGGCGCTATAGATATGACTCCATCCGCTGGTAGCGGTACGTATACGTATGTCTGGTCAAACGGAGCGACGTCTCAAGACCTCTCTTCCTTAGCCGCCGGCGCTTATACGGTGACGGTAACGGATGTGACCAGCAGCTGTACGTCATCGGCAACGTATACCCTTACGCAACCGGCTGCCATCAGTATCAGCACCATCACACCCTCTTCGGCAGCATCAGGAGCTACTGTTGTCATTGTAGGAACGAATTTCACGGGAGTAACGGATCTGAAAGTGAATAACGTGTCTGTGGGATCGGCCAATTATGTGGTAAACAGCAGCACTCAAATCACGATGACAGTGACCGCGGCGATGACCAGTGGACCGATAACTGTGGTCTGTGGAAGCTGTTCTGGAATCTCTTCCTCGTCGTTCACCAAGCTTGGAGCCAATTTTTCAGTACGACTTTTCATTCAAGGATACTACAGTGGATCAAGCGCCATGCGTCCGGTGTTATTGAATCAAGGAGTAGCCGGAGCCACTTCTGCCATGAGTGATACGGTAACGGTTTCCCTCTACTCGTCAGTAACACCACCTGTTTTCGTCACATCTAAAAAAGTAGTATTGACACAATTCGGTACCGGATCACTGACTTTCAGCACGACTCCTGCGGGAACCTATTGGATTGCAGTCAGCCACCGCAATGCGGTAGAAACGTGGTCCTCGTCGCCTCAGTCTTTGAATACGACTTCCTTTACCTACAATTTCACCACGGCAGCCAATAAGGCATACGGCAATAACATGGTGCAGGTGGCGACCGGTGTATGGGCGTTTTACTCCGGAGATGTTCCGGTTAAAGACGGCGCAATCAATCTGACCGATATCACGCAGATGCAGTCGTATTTTTCGGGAACGGTCACAGGATACAATGCTTATGATTTAAATGGTGATGGTCTATTGGAATCGGCGGATTATTCTTTTCTGGAGAACAATACCGGACTTGGAATACAGGTCGTGAAGCCGTGAGAAAGACTTTTTATCCTTCTTTTTAAAGTCACGTCGTGTAAAACACGCCTGACAGGCACTACCGACCAAGGATTAACCGCCCGTATTTTGTACCTGCGAATACTACCGATCTTATGGAATCAACGCCATCCCTTACCCTGGTCATTCCGGCCTATAATGAGGAAGAGAACCTTAAAATCATCCTCCCTGAACTTTTGACGTTTGTCAAGGCCAGGAATTGGCGGATTGTCATCACCAACGACGGGTCCAAAGACAATACGCGAGAAGTGCTTCGGAAATTTGAAGAAGCGCCGTGGTTAAAAGTCGTTCATCATAAACTGAACAAAGGGTACGGCGCTGCTATCAAAAGCGCCATACAGGCGAGCGAAACCGACTATGTGATCACTATTGATGCGGACGGACAACATCGTACC
The DNA here is from genome assembly GCA_964455985.1 of uncultured Flavobacteriales bacterium. Taxonomy (GTDB): domain Bacteria; phylum Bacteroidota; class Bacteroidia; order AKYH767-A; family 2013-40CM-41-45; genus Pollutiaquabacter. The sequence goes on along the minus strand of CAYWDY010000039.1, from coordinate 4,690 downwards.
GAAGACGTGGAAAAACTGTATGCACTGGCTGTTGCGAAAGACGCCGACATGATTGTCGGATCAAGAAAAGGTACGAAGGCTGCTACTAAAATGCGGGCCATCGGAAAATCAATCATCCGTTTCACCGCCAAGCTCATGTTGACCGTTCCGGTACACGACATCAACTCGGGGATGAAGATCTACAGGACGGATTTGGCCAAGCGCTATTTGCACTTGACGCCTAATAATATGCCCTATAGCGATATCATCACGTTGATATTCATCAGTAATCGGCATCTGGTACTTGAAGAACCGATCGTGGTCAAGGACCGCATGAAGGGGGAGAGCACCATCGGTATACAGACGGCATTCGAGACCATCATGGAAATTGTAAACATCATTTTCCTGTTCAATCCCATGAAGATATTTCTGCCGATTGCTATCGGCGCGTTTTTCATTTCCGCGGCATGGGGTATTCCAATCATTCTCCGGGGACAAGGAGTAAGTACCGGTGCTTTACTAGGATTTATCTCTTCGTTGATATTTTTCTTCCTAGGACTCATCGCTGAGCAACTCACACTCATCCGCAAGAATCAACCGCCTAATATCGACTGAATCCATTATTACCTTTTACACCACCCGTCATGGATTCTCCGATCTTGCTCAGCATAGTAATTCCGGTGTACAACGGGGAAGCCACACTTTCCCGTTGCCTGGACAGTATTTTGTGTCAGGTCGGAGAGGGCATCGAGGTATTGCTGGTTAATGACGGATCGAAGGACAATTCCCAGCGCATCATCGATCAGTATGTAACTACATGTCCGAAAATCCTGCGCACGTTTTCAAAAGCAAACGAAGGACCTGGCGCCACCCGTAATTTTGGCATCCAGAATGCCACCGGTAAATACGTGACGTTTGTCGACAGCGATGATTACGTATCACCCGATTATGTGGAGACGGTTATTTCCATCATAAAACGCCATGATCCGGATATGGTGGTGATCGGATACGAGCGCGCCTATGAAAGAAAGCGTAGCCTCATGGAACGCATCCATCGGTTCAGCACCGGACTGCCGACCAATCAGACCGTGACACTCGCCGAACGTCCGGAAATCATCGCACAGACAGAAGGGGCCCCATGGCTCCGGATCATCCGAAGAGAATTGATCATACAGGACGATCGATTGCTTTTTTCCAAGGCACGAATAGCAGAAGATCAAGAGGCAAGTTTGAAATGGTTTCTGCAAACGGAGAAGGTTCATTTCTGTTCGAAGAAATTGTACCGGTATGTGATAAGGGACGACTCACTGAATTTCTCTACGAAAAACCTGAGTGACTTCATCGATGTGCTCCGATCGGTATGCTCGTATTACGAATCCCGAGGAGCCTTCATGACATATGCTGCCGAAATCGAATCGGTATTCATCAAGCAGTTACTCGTTTCGAATCTGCGGCGACTGAAGGCATCCGACCTCCGCGATAAATACGGGCCGTTCATGACCTTGCGTTCCACGTTAATGGAGTATTTCCCGTCGTTTCATAAAAACAAGTACCTGGCTCGTGAGCCCGTCTATATCCGTTTAGCCACTTGGTTATCGTGGCGTTATCCAGTGCTTTTCAAATACATCCTGTAAACATACCGGTAACATTTACCAGATCGTGTCAATCATCCAGTGCAATAGCAGCTCCAATATCTGAGAGTCATGACGAAAGAAAGAAAAGCCACTTCATCTTCCAAGAGTAATCACCATCCTCAGCGACCGGCGGGAAAAACCAAGGAAGGCGCTGCGAACCTTCCTTGGTTCGTCGGATTATCGCTTGTTGTTTTTCTTGGTGTGGCGATTTATTCCAATTCATTCGATGCATCGTTCCATTTGGACGACAAGAACAGCATCATCGAAAACGGAAGCATACGTGACTGGACGGATGTGGGCCAGATCTGGAACTTTAACAAGACACGATTCATTCCGTATTGGACGTTCGCCGTCAACTACCAACTGGGAAAACTGGATGTGTGGGGTTACCACCTGGTAAACCTGATCATACACTTGATAAACGCTTGTTTGGTTTTTTGGTTGACGAGACTGGTGTTCTCGTCGCCTAACCTCAAAGCGCATTCGTTGGCACGGCACAAGGATTCGATAGCGCTCACGGTTGCATTTCTCTTTGTATCGCATCCGCTGGCTACACAATCGGTCACCTACATCGTCCAACGGCTAGCCGCCTTTGTCGCACTTTTTTATTTTCTCTCGGTCGCGCTGTATATGAAGGCACGATTGAGTCAAGGAAAAGGGTTACGGGTGTATATGTTATACTTCGGGGCGTTAGTATCCGCGGTATTGGCGATGCTATCTAAGGAGAATGCCTTCACACTACCGATTGTCCTATTGCTGGTCGAAACGTTTCTTATGCAGCGTATTTTGGAGAACAACCGCTGGAGTCGAGGTCGCATGATCCTTACCATTTCCGCTGTGGCCGCTGTGGTTATTTTTGCTGTCTTGCAATTGGCATCGCGTGTCTTCGAACCGATACCACCTACGGGAGGCAACAATTTCACGATCACCTCCGGCACTTACTTCTTGAGTCAGTTCCCGGTTATTCTGACGTATATCCGACTTCTGTTCATTCCGGTGAACCAGAATCTCGACTATGATTTTCCGCTTTCCGAGAGTTTATTTGAAGCCACCACATTTTTCAGTTTATCTGTATTGGTAAGTCTGATGGCATTGGCGGTTTATCTGTTCCGTAAAAACAGGGCGGTTTCTTTCGGCATCTTTTGGTTTTTCATAGCGTTGGCGATTGAGTCAAGTGTGGTGCCTATCGAGGATCTGATCTTCGAGCACCGGACGTATCTTCCTGCTTTCGGCTTTTTCTTGGCGGTGACTTCGGGTGTTTATCAAGTATGGGGTGAACGGAGAAAGGGATTTGTCATAACCGTTTTCTCGTTGGTGGTGGCGTTGAATGCGATCCAGACGTATAACCGGAACAAGAACTGGAAAAGCGAATTATCGTTGTGGAGCGACGTCGTTTCCAAGTCGCCGGGTAAACCCAGGGCGTATTTAAACCGCGGTGTAGCCAACTGGGAGAAGGGAAATAGAGAAGAAGGATTTTCGGATTATCAGAAAGCGGTTTCGTTAGGACCGAAAAACTATGCGCAGGCGTATTTTAATTTGGGCGCAGCGTATGAGAGTTTCGGGCAGTGGGATCTGGCCATCGCGAATTACACCCAAGCGATTTCTACGATGCCACAAAACCCGGAAGCACACGGTGGTATGGGTATTTGCTACAGCAATACAAATAAGGAAGACCAGGCCATCGCGGAGTTCACGTTGGCCATCAGCCAGAGTCCCAATAACCCCAAGTATTATTTCAACCGGGGAAATACATACATGAGAAAAAAGCAGTGGCAGGAAGCGGAGGCGGACTTCAGCAAAGCGCTTGTCTTGAAGCCGGACTACATCGATGCGTATCATAATCGAGCTGCAGTCTATGGAAGCATTGGGAAGGTTGACAAAGCAATCAGCGATTGCACCAGTGCCTTGGCTATCGATCCCTATTCCACCCGAGCATTGTTCAACCGTGCCATCACGTATTTCAATGCTGGAAAATGGAAGGAAGCGATTTCGGATTATTCAGCGTTATTGTCGCTATCTCCCAATCAGAAGAACGCGTATTACAACCGTGGTATAGCGTATGTGAATACCGGTCAATGGGAACTCGCGGTGGCGGATTTCAATAAGGTTTTGGCGATGGATCCCAAGGATCAGGCCGCGGCGAGTAGCAGGGCGTTTGCGGCCAGTCAGCTGGCGAAACGGTAAAGGAAAGAGGTGCTCTCACACATGAATATTGATATATCATTTAACGTTTACACTGACGCAAACGGCGGTGACCCGGACAGCACAAGTCCTACACTTCGTTATTATCATAAAATGCTTTGGAGTAAGAAGTTGCCTAATGGAGATCCTTTTGAACTAACGGACAAAAAAAGCGGAGCGTATCTATATCACTATTCCGGACGTGGAGAATTTTATTTGGGTAGTGATGCCATTACTCATTCATATAGAAACCATAAACGTAAAAATTGGCTAACCAAGCAAATTCAAGAGGATGTAATAGAATTATTTGATACGGGATCTACTATTGGAGCGTACACCCTGTTTCCCAACAATCGTATGGATAAACAACACACCATAAATCAAGCTCGGGGAGTAAATAGCTATATTGACGACAGGTTTGACCTGACCTTAGAATGCATAAGACTTTTTTACGCAGGCCAACAAAGTCCACTTTACGACACGTTCAAGCGTTACAAGGATTTCTTCGAGTTGTTCGAGACCTTTAAAAATTACATTGACTTCTTTTTACTCAACGACCTTGTTGATGAGCAGGAGAGCATTGCGTTCTACTTACCGTTTGACCAATTTAAAACAAGGCCAATATTTACAGATATTGAAGAATATTTGACCTACAAAAAAGGAGTAATTGAATTCATAAAAGCAAGGAACAAACGAATACATAATTACGCAAACCAAGGGTCGACAGAACATCGCCCCAGCCACTAAAGGGTAGTGGAATCAATTTAATTCACTCTGTTTTTTATTTCATCAGCTAATAATCGAATCCATGACCACTGCAGACTCCCTGATCAAACACTACGGCATGCATCGGCATCCGGAGGGGGGCTATTATTTGGAGACCTACCGTAGTCCTG
>CAYWDY010000038.1:9544-13171 GCA_964455985.1 uncultured Flavobacteriales bacterium | reverse complement strand
CGAAATAATCACATACGATCTTCTGGATGTAGTCGATGGACACCTCGTGAGTCGTGTTCTTCACGTACTTGTCGATCATCTGCTTGGCCAGCTCCAGGGTGACCGTACGCTTGTTCATCGAAGCTTGGGCCAAGATGGAGATCAAAGCGCCTTCCAGCTCACGGATGTTGGAAGTGATGCTGTAGGCGATGTATTCGACGATGTCTTTGGGAAGTTCAATGCCGTCCTGGTACATTTTACGGTTCAGGATAGCGATACGTGTCTCCAGGTCAGGCATCTGCAGGTCAGCTGACAGTCCCCATTTGAATCGGGAGAGAAGTCGCTGTTCCATGCCTTGCAGGTCCACCGGGGCTTTGTCGGAAGTCAGAATGATCTGCTTGCCGGTTTGGTGCAAGTGGTTGAAGATGTGAAAGAATACATCTTGGGTTTTTTCCTTGCCGGCCAGGAATTGGATATCGTCAATAATCAGCACGTCCATCATTTGATAGAAGTGCACAAAATCATTCTGTTCGTTGTTCTTTACCGCATCGATGAATTGGAGGGTGAACTTGTCGGACGTGACATACAACACCGTTTTACCCGGATGCTGGTTCTTGATTTCCAGCCCGATGGCGTGAGCCAAGTGGGTTTTGCCCATGCCGGTGCCGCCGTAAATCAATAGGGGGTTGAAGGCGGTACCGCCCGGCTTGCTGGATACAGCGAAGCCTGCAGAACGGGCCAACCGATTGCAATCGCCCTCGACGAAGGTTTCGAAGGTATAGTTGATATTGAGCTGAGACTCAACGTTTACTTTCTTAAGTCCCGGGATGATGAACGGGTTGCGGATGGAATTTCCGGATGCGTTGGCTGGTACGTTGACCGGAGCGTTGCGAGGTTCCGCGGCGGATTTGGTCGGGATGCGGACCGTATAGGGCTTTTCAGCCGTGCCGTGTTCCATCACGATGCTGTATTCCAAGCGACCATCGTTGCCTAATTGCTGGCGAATCACTTTTTTCAATAAAGTGATGTAGTGCTCTTCCAACCATTCGTAGAAGAACTGACTAGGAACTTCAATCGTCAGGACCTTCTCTTCCAATTTGACCGGTTTGATGGGCTCGAACCAGGTCTTGAAATTTTGGGGGCTGACGTTATCCTTGATGATCTGCAGGCATTTTTTCCAAACACTCTCGCAGGTTTTTTCCATAATGCTTTCCTCTTCTTTCGGGGTTAAGTTATTGTGTTCGCAACAGACACTATTCAAGACTTACTTCCGGAGAAGTGATTTGGTGTGTGGCCGTGGTTGCTGTGTTTCATTGTTTTCAAAAGTGCGGGGGCAATTGTGTTAATAAAAACAAATAAAAAAAAATTTAAGGGCCTATTGTGTAATTGAAATTTTTTTCATGGAAAGAATGCGAATATTTTTTCGTAACTGAATGGTCGAATTCGAAATCGATTCTACCCAAACGCAACCCTGCCCAGCCCGCTTGCGCTACCAGCGTATTTCGTCGTGCTGCATTGAGAATTGGCACAGGGCTGTCGAGGAAAGTATGCGTATGTCCGCCCAAAATCAAATCGATATGTTCAGTCTGCCGGGCTAAGATCACATCCGATATCTTATCCTCCTTGTGGTGATAGCCCAGATGCGAAAGACAAATCACCATATCGCACTTTTCGTCCATAGACAGTATCCTACTGATCGTCTTGGCGCGAACCAACGGGTCGGTATATCGGAAATACTTCGAAACGGAAGTGTCAATCAGTCCCTTGGGATCGATACCCAAGCCGAATACGCCGATTCGCAAGCCGTCTATTTCAAAAATCTGGAAGGATTTTGTCAGCGATTCCAACGGTGAATGAGTGAAGTCGTAATTGGCGCAGAGAAACGGAAATTTTGCTTCTTGGATTCGCTGCGCCAACTGGTCGATGCCGCCGTCGAAATCGTGGTTCCCCAGCGTGGCGGCAGCATAATTCATGGCATTCATCAGCTGTATTTCTGGTACTCCGTTGAACAGGTTGAAATAGGGGGTGCCTTGGAATATATCGCCGGAGTCGAAGAGCAAAACGTTCTTTTCCTCTGCGCGGATCGTATTGATCAGGGCAGCCCGTCGTGCAAATCCACCCATGCCAGGATGCTTAGGGTCATTCATCGGAAACGGGTCGATACGGCTGTGCATATCGTTGGTGTGAAGAATCGTCAGGCGCTTCTTCTCTGGACCCGCGAAGGCATCCCACGAGAGTAATCCGCTTCCCGCCAGAATTCCGGCGCCGGTCAGCTGTCGAATAAATGTCCGGCGGTTACTCATAGCGAATCCTTCCGTCTTTGACAGGCACTATTTCTTGTCCTGATTTTCCAAACTCCCGCACGTAATGGATCATGACATCTCGCAATTTCTCATCCAAAGTCTCCCGGTGCAAAGCCTCGTTGAACATGGTGAAACGGTCTCCGCCGTTGGCCAGGTAATCGACCGTCAGGATGCGGTAGGTCAATGTAGAATCAAATCGTTGCCCTCCAACGGATACACTTTTTATAGTGGAATCCGCTGAGTGCATCACCAGGGAAAGTCCGGCTACCGGTGTGCCGTTCATGGAAGCGATATACCGTAGTAGGGAAGAGGCTGTCGAACCGGAGCACGTAAGTATCTCCAGTTTGTTTTCGAATGGAAAAACTTCGTACAAGTCAGACAGGGTGATTTCTCCAGCAGGAAGGGATTTACGTAATCCACCGTTATTCAATACCACCCAGGAAGCGGTATCTAGTCCCATTTTTCGGGCCAACTGATTTGCTTCAGAAAGCGCCGCATCGGCAGCAAAATTCCCCAGTTCTCCCTCCGGATTTCCTTTTACCATCGGAGCTGAAGATCGAGCTAACACTTCTGACATCGTGGATTTCAGTTGAATGCGGTATGGATCCGCTAACCGATAGATGGAGGAATCCACATCGGGCATCACCGAATCGTTCATCACATACTGCCTGTCAAAGGCAGGGTGAGCGTAATACGCAGAGCGGCTGCAGCCAACTAGCAGCAACACCATCACGGACAGTATCGAAAACGCGGCTTTCATTTCCTTCCAAGGGGATGCAATGATAGAAAAATGGATCTGATTATCTTCGCCCTGCAAACGATTCTCCGATATGTACAAAAGCGAATTGAAAATCAGGGTGCGCTATGCCGAAACGGATCGCATGGGTTATGTCTACTATGGCAACTATGCGACCTATTTCGAAGTGGCCCGTGTGGAAGCCCTCCGTGAGTTGGGCTTTTCCTACAAGTCGCTGGAAGACGACGGAATCCTGCTTCCGGTAGCTGAATTCTCCATCAAATACCTGCGTCCCGCTTATTACGACGATGAATTGACCATCATCACGGAAATTCCCGAGTTGCCGGGAACCCGAATCCAATTCCATTACCAGGTCTTCAATGCCAAGGGTGACCTCTTGACGAAGGCATCCACTACGCTGGTATTCGTCCAAAAAGATACGGGTCGCCCTTGCCCGGCCCCTTCGATGATCATCGAGGCCTGGAAGCCATTCTTCGCTGTCTGATTATCAGCCCTTACAGTTTTTCCATCAGGAACCGGTACAGTGCCAACATCGACTCGATGTCTTTTTTGTGTACTGTTTCATCCGGCGTATGCACATGACTTTCC
>CAYWDY010000038.1:8790-9534 GCA_964455985.1 uncultured Flavobacteriales bacterium | reverse complement strand
GATAAAACACCAATCCACCGGATAAGGCTGTCGCTGCAGTTCCGTTCCGTCGCTACCGCCCGCGCCTTCTACTTCGAGCTGAAAGGGTATCCCGCTCTCGCGGGCCAGTGCAATGATCCGGTTGACGTAACTTCGTCGGGGAAGTCCTGAATCGCGGATGGAAATGGCCACGCCTTCACCCGCCAGCACGCCTTCCGTTACCCAAGTGATATCGCTGATCAGGGATTGACGGATTCGATAATTCTCCACCAGAAAACGAGTCAGAAACGGCACACTCCCGCCGCCATGCTCTTCCCAACAGCTGAATACCACGGCTCCATCTTCCAGTGTTTCACATAGCTTTAGGGCATTCCAGACGCCCAAGCGATTGTCCATGTAGCAGCATTGCAACGAGTCGGCGGTCTCGCGCCAGTTCGGTGCAAAAGTGAGGTTCGTGCCCCGTTCGATGGGCCGGTGGCTTTCGTAGGTGATGTCTCCCTCTTCCTCCAACCTGACGGTAGCTTCGATCTTTCCGTGAGAGTCTTCGCCGACCAGGCGAATTCCACTGGTGGTATGCGGCGCTCCGATTTTTACCAGCTGGTTCTGATAACGTACCGTATATCCGATGGAGTCCAGGTGTGCGAATACCGCTGTGCGGGGCTGACCGAAAATCAATACGATGCAGTCTTGGAATCCGTCGCCATGGAATACCTGCGGTTGTCTTTTCCAACTGCCGGAGGCCGAACGGATATAGTCCAGCACGAA
>CAYWDY010000038.1:0-8747 GCA_964455985.1 uncultured Flavobacteriales bacterium | reverse complement strand
TCGCTCCCTCATCGCCGGAAGCTCCGGGAATGGAACACAGTGTCCGCAATAATTCAAAATCATTTTTCATAAAGTAGGGAGTAATGTGGTCAATACATCGGTTCCTGAAGCGGAGGTATCCAAGCGAGTTCCCTGGATTTCGGGAGCCTGGATGCCTGTTCCAAATGTCCGGGGCGAAGTAAATATTCGGGCCTCGTCCCAAAGTTGTTCTTGAACAAACAAGTCCAAGAGCCGACGGCCGCCTTCCACCAAAACACTTTGGATGGACTGCCGGTGCAATTCCTCCAACACGAACCGGATAAAATCGCAGGAGGAGTCAACCTGCACCCATTGCAAGTTGTGTTCAATCCTGGCTGGTCCCGAGGTGAATACCAGCGTTGGCGTTTGTTGGTCGAACACGTGCAGTTGACGAGGCAGTCGATTTTCCCGGTCAATGACTACTCGCAGGGGTGATTTACCCGGCCACCGCCGTGCCGTCAACTGCGGGTTATCATTCAACACCGTCTGTGAGCCCACCATGATGGCCTGCTCCTCGCTCCGCCAGCGGTGAACAAGCTGAAGGGAATCGTCACACGAGATCCAACGCTTTGCGGGATCCGGAAATTCCGGTGCGATGAATCCGTCTTGGGTTTGAGCGAATTTTAGGATTACGTACGGCCGGTGTTTTTCGTGGTAGGTCAGAAACCGTCGGTTAAGCCACCGGGCTTCCTTTTCCAGGATACCAACTGTCACCTTTACGCCGTGGTCCTTGAGCTTTTGTATACCTGCCCCGCGGACTTTCTCGTGGGGGTCCGCATGCGCAATCACCACTTCGGGGATTTGTCGGGCCACTATCAAATCCACACACGGAGGAGTCTTTCCATGATGGGAGCAAGGTTCCAAGTTGACGAACAATTTACTTGCCAATAGGTCGTTCTCCGAAACATGCGTCAAGGCATTGGCGATGGCGTTGACTTCGGCATGGGGTCCTCCAAATTGGCGGTGGTATCCTTCGCCGATAATTCGGTCGTCCTTGACAACGACACTGCCTACCAATGGGTTAGGCGCTACGTGTCCCAATCCCAATCGGGCCAGGCTCAGGCAGCGTTCCATATAGGCGATGTCACCGTTCATAGGACGAAGGTACGGATTGGAATGAGGCCTCGCTACGACGTTCGGCATTCGTATCTTTGGTGCGATGACTTGGGGTGAACTTCGAGATCTTTTTGTGCAACGGCTGACAGCAGTCATGGAACCCGAGGATGCGCAGTCCGTGGCATACCGCTTGATCGAAGACTGGAGTGGCTTGAAACGTATGGATGTGCAGATCAAATTCCGGGAGGTTGTAGATCATGTGTTGGAGGCCCGATTTCTCGCTGCACTTCCGCGGCTGGAGTCACACGAACCGGTACAATACGTTTCCGGATATGCCCCTTTCTATGGTCGCGATTTTCAAGTAGCTCCGGGGGTGCTTATTCCCCGACCTGAGACGGAAGAATTGGTGCAGTGGCTGCTTCAGACCATTAAACCCGCGGGAGAAGGGACCTTGTTGGACCTGTGTACCGGTTCCGGGTGTATCCCCAGCACGTTTTCCCTGGAGCGTCCCCGCTGGGAAGTGCAGGCAGTGGATCTTTCCGAATGTGCCCTCGAAATAGCCCGTGAAAATTCGTCATCGCTTGGTGCGAAAGTCGATTATCACCTCGGAGATGTATTGAGTCCTGATTCCACCGCCACGTGGATGAACAAATCCTATGATGTGATCACCTGCAACCCGCCCTATATTCCCTCTCAGGAGAAGGAGTCGTTGCACCCGCGCGTGAAACTTCATGAACCCGCTATGGCTTTGTTTGTTCCCGATGAGGATCCACTGCTCTTTTACAAAGCCGTGCGGGAGTTGGCGGTGGATATCCTTAAACCGGGCGGATGGCTTTTTCTGGAAATACACAGCCGGTTTGCGGAGTCCACCCTCCGTCTGTTTCAATCGCCGCCCTTCAAGACCGCGGAATGGCGCGAGGATCTTTCCGGGCATGAACGAATGATTCGGGTACGTGCCTGATCCCGTATCCACACATCCGCCCCGTACCTTATCTTTGGGACATGACAGAAGCACAGGCCCGTAAACGCATCGAGGAACTTTCGGTCCAGATCGAGGAGCACAACCATCGGTATTATGTACTGGCTAAGCCTGTGATTTCCGACCGCGAATTCGACCTGTTGTTGGAAGAGTTGATTCGGCTGGAAAAGGAATTCCCTACGTTGTTGTCGCCTCATTCTCCATCGCAACGGGTAGGGGGTAGCATCACGCGCCAATTCACGGCGGTGCGTCATAAATACCCCATGCTCTCGTTGGGCAATACCTACAGCGAAGAGGAGTTGACTGAATTCGACGAGCGTGTCCGCAAAGTGACCGGTGATCCGTTGGAGTATGTATGCGAATTGAAATTCGATGGTGTTGCCATCGGACTGACGTATCGTAATGGCGAATTGATCCGTGCGGTCACTCGAGGGGATGGTGTACAAGGCGATGATGTCACTGCCAACATAAAAACCATCCGAAGCATTCCACTTCGCCTGAAAGCCGGAGATTATCCCGAGGAATTCGAAGTGCGCGGTGAGATCTTCATGCCATTGTCTTCCTTCGAACGCATCAATCGCGAGGCAACGGAACAACTCAAAGAAGACGGCTACGACGAGGAAGAAATTGCCGATCGCCTTTTCAAGAATCCGCGAAACGCGGCCGCAGGCTCCATCAAGATGCAGGATTCATCGGCTGTCGCCAAGCGCGGGCTCGATGCCTACATGTATTTCCTGATGTCTGACAAGCCCCTTTGCAGTTCGCATTTCGAGTCGCTGCAAAAGCTGAAGCAGTGGGGTTTCAAGGTCAATGAGCATACGGCTTGTGTCGGCTCCTTGGAGAAAGTGAAAGAATACCTCCATCGTTGGGACCAAGAGCGACATCAGTTGCCCTATGATACCGACGGCGTAGTCATTAAAGTAAACGACTTCGCTTGGCAGCGTGAATTGGGATTTACCGCCAAATCTCCGCGTTGGGCGATTGCTTATAAATTCAAAGCGGCGAGCGTATCGACTCGTTTGATTTCCATTTCCTATCAGGTAGGCCGTACAGGAGCCATCACCCCGGTAGCCAATCTGGCACCCGTAGAATTGGCCGGTACGACGGTCCGTCGGGCTACGCTCCACAACGCCGACCAGATTGCCAAGTTGGACCTTCATCAGGGCGATCATGTATTTGTCGAGAAGGGTGGCGAGATCATTCCCAAAATCACTGCGGTGGATATGACTCACCGGGATCCTTCATCACCTGCATATCGGTATATCCGCAAGTGTCCCGCCTGCGGTCACGAACTGGTCAGGCAGGAGGGGGAGGCTCAGCACTATTGCCCGAATGAATCGGATTGTCCGCCGCAGCTTAAAGGAAAAATCGAACATTTCATCAGCCGAAGGGCGATGAACATCGACAGTCTTGGCGAAGGCAAAGTGGAGCTTCTGTTCGACCATGGGCTTATTCGGCAGGCCGCCGATCTTTATGGGCTGACTACCAAAGACCTCTTGGGTCTTTCCAAAGAGTATGTGGATGAGGACTCCGGGAAAGTCAGGAAGGTCAGTTTTCAGGAAAAGACCGTAGAGAAGATCCTGCAAGGAATCGAGCAGTCCAAGAAAGTTCCTTTTGAACGCGTCTTATATGCGATCGGTATCCGTTATGTCGGTGAAACGGTAGCCAAGAAGTTGGCTCGCCACTTCGGATCCATGGAGCGTTTGATGGCGGCAGACCGGGAGCAACTGTTGCAGGCGGAGGAGATCGGGGAGAAGATCGCCGACAGCATCCTTCACCACTTCCAACAACCTAATTTCAAAGCGATGGTTCGTGCCTTGGAAAAGGCCGGCTTACAGTTCACCGGTGAAATGGCGCATGGCGCTGTTAGCCAGAAACTGGCGGGTAAGTCGTTTGTCGTCTCCGGTGTTTTTACCGGATACGGAAGGGACGAAATCAAAGACGTTATCGAGCAAAACGGCGGCAAAGTTTCCGGAAGTGTTTCCTCCAAGACAAGCTACTTACTAACGGGTGATGAGCCCGGGCCCAGCAAGGTGGAGAAGGCGAAGCAGCTTGGCGTGACCATTATTACGGAGCAAGAATTTGACAGACTCATCGGTTGAGGCCATGGGCAGAAAACGTATCTTACACGAACAAACTCCTGCGCATTGAAACTGAACCATCGCATTCGTTCTTTTCTTGGCCGTCGGCAGCTTCAGTCAGACCTGAAGAAACTGGATGTCGTCCATGAGACGGTCGGATTCGCCGAAGCTCAACGTATCGGTATCCTCTACGATGCTACCGCTATCGAGGATTTCGAATACATGAAGGAATTCATCAAGAAGACCCGCAGCGAATACAAAAAGGATCTGCTTTCCTTGGGGTTTGTAGACAAAAAGCAATTGCCTCATTCGCAATTTCCTCAGTATGGCATGGATTTCTTCACGCGGAAGGATCTGGATTACCGGATGATTCCGACTGACCCGATCGTGCAGAATTTCATCAACGAACGATTCGACATACTTATTCATCTTCAGATTCAACCGTGCTTTCCCTTGCAATACGTCGCCTCTCTTTCGCAGGCGAGATTCCGTGTGGGACGGTATAAAAAGAATCATGTGGCCTCCTACGACATGATGATCAACATGAAAGGTGATCCGGGCTTGAAGGCCCTGTTGGAAGAGATCTTGGTGTTCCTGAAAAAACTGAATTGACTTTTATGAAAAACCAAGCATTGCGCGGAACCGGCGTGGCGTTAGTTACTCCTTTCCATAAAGATGGCAGCATTGACTTCAAGGCATTGGGTAAACTGGTTAATCGGTGTATCGACGGTAAGTTGGAGTATCTAGTGCCTTTGGGAACCACGGGTGAGTCAGTCACCCTGACGGCTGCCGAGCGACGCGCCGTGCTGGATTTTGTAGTGGAGACAGCCGATGGACGAATTCCCGTCGTCTTGGGGCTTGGCGGCAATAATACCGCTGACGTGCTTCGCTCCATGGAAGAGTATGACTTCTCCAGCATCAGCGCAATACTTTCCGTTTCTCCGTATTACAACCGACCCTCCCAACGGGGTATCGTTCAACACTACAAACTCATCGCTGCTCATTCCCCGGTGCCTGTCATCCTGTACAATGTTCCGGCCCGCACGGGATCCACCATGGAAGCTGCTACCACCCTGGAATTGGCGCATGAGGTGAAGAATATCATCGGTATCAAAGAAGCCTCCGGATCGTTGGAACGGGCCATGGAGATCATCGCCGGAAGACCAAAGGATTTCCTGGTCATTAGCGGCGACGATCTGCTGACGCTTCCTATCTTGGCATGCGGTGGCGACGGCATGATTTCCGTCATCGCCAATGCTTTTCCCAAAGAGGCGGGTGAATTGGTCAGGGCCGGATTGGCCGGGGACTTCAGTCGTTCCCGAAAATTCCATTACCCCTTGATGAACATCACCAAGGCCATTTTCGCAGACGGCAATCCAACCGGAATAAAGGGTTTATTGACGTTGATGAAAATATGTCAAGAGCACGTTCGATTACCGCTCACGCCAGTAAATCGTTCCATGCTCCAGAAGCTGGAAACAGCTTGGAAAGGTTGAACCATTCCGGTTGAACTTTGTTACTTCGGATATTTCCCCCACATGAAGTCATTTCTTTTCACGGCCTTATTTATGCTGGCCTTACAGCCGCTATGGGCTCAGAACGGTACCATTCGAGGAACTGTCGTTGACAAATTGAACCACCAGCCCGTCCCCTTTGCGCCGGTTGGTATTGTCGGTACCACACTGGGAGCAGCCAGCGACGGCGACGGTCGATTCGAGATCAAAGGCGTCGCCCCGGGTATTTACAACCTGCAAGTCAATGTCCTCGGCTATAAGCCCATCACCGTGTACGAAGTGGCCGTGACCGCCTCCCGCACCAAAGTGGTGGAGATCGAATTGGAGGAGCAAAGCAAAGATCTGGGTGAAGTGGAAGTCCGTCCGGATCCATTTGTCAAGATCGAAGGTTCTCCGGTTTCCCAGTTTACGGTGGGAGAGGTGGAAATCAAGCGTAACCCCGGCAGCAACCGGGATATTTCCAAGGCTCTACAATCTTTACCCGGTGTGGCAGCGACAGCCAGTTTCCGAAATGACTTGATCATACGCGGAGGCTCCACCTATGAAAACCGGTTTTTTCTCGATGGAGTGGAAGTGCCTAATATCAACCACTTTTCTACGCAGGGAGCTACCGGAGGTCCGGTAGGTATGATCAACGTGGACCTGATACGCGAAGTGGATTTCTATTCAGCCGCCTTTCCCGCTCCACGCGGCAACGCGCTGAGTTCAGTCTTGGATTTCAAACTCAAAGACGGCTCGTCGGAAAAGACCGGTGGTTCGGTGACCCTGGGTGCTACGGATGTGGGCGTAACGTTGAATGGTCCCATCGGGTCGAAAGTGAATTATACGGCCTCGTGGAGACGCAGCTACCTGCAGTTCCTCTTTCAGGCGTTGGGACTTCCCTTCTTGCCGCGCTACGACGATTATTTATTCAAAAGCAAAATCAAGCTGGATGACAAGAATGAGATTACGATTTTGGGGTTGGGTGCTAACGATGTTGTTACCTTGAATAAGAAGGACAATGAAACCGACTTCCAGCAATACGTGCTCAATTACCTGCCGGAAAACACCCAATGGAATTACACGGTAGGTGCGGTTTACAAACACTATGGAAGGAACGGATACTCGACTTTGGCGATCAGCCGCAATGCCTTGCAGAACGGTGCTACCAAATATGCCGGCAATGATGCCACCAATCCATCCGGATTGTTGTTGAATTACGACAGTCGCGAAACGGAAAACAAATCCCGCTTTGAACATACTGCCCGCATCGGTAAAGTGCGTCTGACCGGTGGAGCAAGCCTGGAAAGTGGACGATATACCACTTCGACCTACAACCGGATACCTTATGTGGGCACGGTGAATTATGTCTCTGAAGTAGAGGTGATCAAATACGGGGCGTTTGCTACAGCTACATCATCCTTCTCGGATGATCGCTTCACGCTATCGATGGGCTTACGGGTCGACGGTAACGGGTACAACAGCACCATGAGCAATCCCCTCCGTCAATGGTCACCCCGTGCGTCTTTCAGTTGGAAGTTGTCTGACCATTTTCGCTTCAATGCGAATGCCGGGAGGTATTACCAGCTGCCTCCGTACACCGTGCTGGGTTACCGGGATTCCACCGGCACCTTGGTCAACGAATCGGATGTGCGTTACATGCAATGTGATCACCTGGTCGGTGGATTCGAATACACAAATGATCATGCGCTGCGGGTCACCTTGGAATTCTTTTATAAACAGTACAGCCGGTATCCCATCGATCTCAGGGATTCCATCAGCATCGCCAACCTCGGAAACGATTTCGGCGTCATCGGTAATACACCGGTCCGTTGCGATGGGAAGGGACGTTCGAGAGGTGTCGAATTGATGGTGCAGCAGAAATTCACTGGCAATTTTTACGGGATCTTAGCGTACACCTTTCTCCATTCCGAATTCCAAAATCTCTCCGGCGCGTATTCACCGTCAAGTTGGGATTTCCGTCATACCCTCAGTCTTACTGGCGGGTATTACTTCAAGCGTAACTGGGAATTCGGGGCGCGCTTCCGGTACAACAGCGGTCAACCGTACACGCCCTTTGACATGGCAGCCACGTTATTGCGATCGAACTGGGATGTATCGGGAGTCGGAATTCCGGATAAGTATCGCATCAACGAAGGTAAAACCCCGGCATTCCAGCAGCTGGATGTACGGGTGGACAAGAAATACTATTTCAAAAAGTGGAGTCTGGATTTGTACTTGGATATTCAGAATGTCCTGAACCACACTACGGTATTTCAGCCTTATATCAGCGTGCAACGGGATGATACCGGAGCTCCGGTAGTTGATCCCAATGATCCGAGTCGCTATTTGTCACTCATGATCACGAATGAATCCGGCACGGTGATCCCCACCTTTGGCTTCGTGGTTGAATTCTGATAAAACGCTTTTTTAGTACCTTGGGGGCAAATCCCCCAAGCATGAAAAAGCTGTTTACTTTCTTGTTGATTAGTCTCAGCGCTCTTTCGCTGAAGGCACAAATCACTATCGGTACCTCGGATTTTCCTTCGGCGGGAGATACCTTTCGCGTGAGTATCGCCAATCCATTGGCTGGTGCTGATTATACCCTTACTGGTACCAACTATACGTGGGATTTCTCTCAGTTGACCGCGGCCTCACAGCGTGTGGATACCTTCTTAGACGTTAATTCCACCAGCGCGGTATTCAGTGTGGTATTCAATAATTTCTCCTTCAATCCCAACCGTTCCAATTTGGCCACCGCAGGTGCTGATTTCTCCCTGGGTACCATTTCCGTGACCGGAGTCTATGATTTCTTCTACAACGCATCAGCAGCGTATACACAAACTGGTTTTGGTGCCACCGTCAACGGCATTCCTTTACCCATTACCTATAGCCCAAAGGATTTCGTTTACCAATTCCCATTACAAATGGGAAACGTTGACACTTCGTTATCGGGATACCAAGTGGATCTCACGTCAACGGTCGGACTGTTTTTCCAAGTCAACCGTACGCGGGTGAACGAGGTGGATGGTTGGGGCACGTTAATCACTCCGTATGGAACTCACGATGTGCTGCGCGTAAAGACAACTATCCGCGAGCTCGACAGTGTTTATATCGACT
>CAYWDY010000037.1:0-13226 GCA_964455985.1 uncultured Flavobacteriales bacterium | reverse complement strand
CGCGTACAGTACATCCCCAGTGATGCAGGAGACCACGGATCAAAAGTGCTATGGTCCAGCTTTCCCACCAACCAGGAATATTGGGTGGTGATGATGAATTTCCTCAACAAACTACGGTTCCTCGACTGATCGACTTTCCCCATGCCGGTCCGCCGAATACTGCTCGCTCTCCTCTTCTGCCTACCCTTCCTGCTCCGGGCGCAGCCGCGTACCACGGCCTTAGGATTGACGTACCGTCCGATTTTTCCCGTGAATTTTCTGGGAACCGGTCCGGACGAAAGCGCGGTGAACGGCGTTGACATCAAAACCGGATTAACGACGGGCTTCAGCGGCGGAATGATCATCCGACGTGGACTGACAGACTTGCTGTCGATGGAATTCGGCATCAACTACACGAAGCGCACGTACGGCGTGGATATCACCGACTCCGGCTATGCGGCATCATCGCCTTACCGGATTATCGGATACGAGCTGCCGGTATCCCTTTTAGCCTTCATTCAACTCGGAGAGAATATGTACATGAACGCCTCGCTGGGCGCAGGCCTGGACGCTTTTGCCAGTAGCGTGCGTGTCGCCAACGAAGCCTTTGAACAAATCGCCGTCAAGAACCATACGGTCAATCCTGCTCTGAATGCCAACCTGGGCTGGGAATACCGGACGTATCAATCGGGTATCATTTACGTGGGAGCTACCTACCATCGTCCCTTTACGGAAATCTATACGTCCATCGTGAACTACCGGAACAACGGCAAGGACATTTCCTCCCGAACACAGATCACCGGCACTTACCTGACTGCTGATTTGCGGTACTATTTCCCCTATCAGAAGGACCCGCGTAAGAAAAAGAAAGTCGTCAAAGGAGACTAAACGTCGCTTTCAAGCTCTATTCCGGATTATTCTAACCCGTCTTTTCTTAAAATCACCCTTTACTAAGTTGGACTATGGATTTTTATAGTCCAACTTGAGGCGTCAACTTGGACTATAGACTTAACTAGACAAAGTAAAAACTATTACGTCTTAAACAATCACTGCTTCATCCACTGCCGTGACAAAGAGCCTGCATCTGTCATGACAACGACGGAATAAAAACCAGATGTCAATGCCGATACATCCAATGAAATCTGCCGGCTGGTTCCGGAATTCTCCAGAGTACGGACTTCACGGCCCGTCACATCGATAAGGCGAAGCGATTGCCAGTTCGAAGCGGAGCGGATAGTCAAACGATCGGTAGCCGGATTTGGAAAGAGCTCCAGGGTTTCAATCGAAACTCCCACCAGCCCTGTATTCATGGCCACTACCGGGATCTGACCTTGATATGGAATGGCATTGTATGCCGTGGCCGTGAGCAGTAACGTATCCCCGTCTTGGAAGTGGTTAAATAGGAGATTCACCTGTCCGCCCAGTGACAATGCCGTACTCACGATGGAATCATGCAAAGTCAAACATACCCAGGCGCTATCGATGCTGACACTAGCCGTAATGTTCAAAGTCATATCATCGATTTGAGCAGGGTGTGTCACGGCGAGCATCAGCGGTTGTGCCGTACGGACTTGAAGAGATGGATCACCGAAACAGGTCCAAGTATCCGTCATCTCAGCACCGGCAGAACCATACTGGTCGTTCATGTGCATACAGCCGTTCACCGAAAGTCCACCAAAGGTGCGCTGGATATTCGAAGGATACGTCTCAACCAACAAGTCGACCATTTCATCCTGAGCATCCATCGGCGGATCCCACGATTGGTTGATGGTGGACATGAGCGTAGCGACCGCACCCGTCGGAGCTCCCGAGGAATCTACAGCGCGAAGCAATCCCTCCGCGAGGCAATTTGAGTTGGCGAAGTCGCCTTGGACACAAGCGACCGACCAGAAGAAAGGAAGTTTGCCCGTGTTGGTCAACGAAGGAATATCCGCCAGGCTGAAACCCGTTGTTCCGCAGCTGGTCGTGCTGCCGTGACCGGTATACGTGAGTAGTGACCGGCCCTCGTTGATGGATTGCACCAGATCTTGAGAAGTAGGATCACCGGAAAAATCAGCTACACCTTGTGAACCGTCGTAGAGTTCATCGACCCCGGTGTAACCATAATTCAAAAGATCCTGACGCATCATCCGGGCATGTTCGAAATCGTATTCATTGTCATCGCCCGGGCCCTGATCGGAAGCGATGCAGGTAGCACGGGAATAACACAACGAATCCACCAACGGATACTTTTCATACTCCATCACTTTACGGACCTGCACGGCAACTTCTTCGGCGGTGTTCGCCGAAAAACGTCCCACGATGACTTCAGCGTAGGAGTCGTTTCCGATGATGTAGCCGTACGAAGGATCAGAATCTCCGGAAGAGGATGGATATGGAGGAACCTGCGAGCCATCGCCAACCAACAGCAGGAAGGTCAGTCCGTTTTGGAGGTAATAATCCTGAACGAAAGTTTTGATGTAGTAGGGATTTTGAACGATACTCTGCACATCCACGACTTCCACCGATTGACCGGCTTGTCGCTTCCAAGAAACGAACGGTTCCAACACCGCACGGAAAGCGCTGTCTGTGATGATCAGCATGGAACCTCGATCCGTAAGCGGTGTGTAATTCAACGCGTTGTAATTCACAAAATGAGCTGCGTAAATCGAAGCGTAAGTCTGATCTACCGTCAATAACGGAGCACGTCTCGAAGCTTGTTTATTATCTCCGGACGGACGTACCCGTACGGTCATGGCGTAATAGAGGCGTAGCATCTTTCGCACGGGATCGTAGCGAAAGGGATGTACGACAACGGTCTGTCCGGTGAAATCACGAAGCAAATACGGTTCGCGCAATCCCACCAACGAGGCGGGATACCATTC
This sequence comes from uncultured Flavobacteriales bacterium, assembly GCA_964455985.1. Lineage (GTDB taxonomy): Bacteria > Bacteroidota > Bacteroidia > AKYH767-A > 2013-40CM-41-45 > Pollutiaquabacter. The sequence continues at coordinate 10,383 of CAYWDY010000037.1, read as the reverse complement.
ATCGACCGAATACACCGGTCCGCGCGAAAGGGCAACGGATGACGGATCTTGGTTCCGATACAGATTTCCGCGCGAGGGTACTATTTCCATATTCGGATAATCCCGGTAAGACGTTGAGATGACTTCGACGTCCATGTCGTTCCCTTCCGGTACGATGACAGAAGCGGAGAGAACGGGCAGCTCGGGAGCACCTGCTTCAAGCGTTGTAGCGCAGCCGGGCGAGCTGATGCGCTGACCGGCTCCCGATTCATCGTCCCTTACCTCGAATCCTTCGATGCGAAAAAACAATACCGTCTCATCACCCGATTGACTGACAGTACGGCACGAGGCTTTTTCAGCTGATACGGATGTTATGCCTTCCCATCGTGCAGAGGAGGTACCCGGAAAAAACAAAGCGACCAACAGGCCCAGAAAGAATATGATGCGCATACGACAGGTTTCCTTCTACGAAAGGTAAGAAAAAACAAGTTGCCTCAAGACAGCTTGGGATTATCGCGATGGCGGTCCTTATCCCGATCGGTCTTTTTGGCCAGATTACGGGACATCGCTTCGGTGAGGTCAGTACCCGTTTGGTTCGCGATACAAACCAGCACGAAGAGCACATCCGCTAATTCATCAGGCAGTTGTTTGCTTTCGTCGCTTTTCTTGAAGGACTGTTCGCCGTAAGTGCGGGCCATGATACGGGCCACCTCCCCCACTTCCTCCATCAGGATGGCGGTATTGGTCAATTCATTGAAGTAGCGCACGCCGTGCGTCTTGATCCACACATCGACGGTATCCTGTAGTTCTTTGAGCTCCATAGTTCGGGAAGAAATGAATTTGTATTACTGGGGATCCTGAGAGTCGATCCAAATGGTCACCGGACCATCGTTGATCAATTCCACCTTCATGTCGGCACCGAAGCGTCCGGTTTTCACGGGTCGACCCGACTCTGCCGTTAGGCGCTGTACGAACTTTTCGTAGAGCGGAATTGCGATTTCAGGTCGAGCGGCACGGATATAGGAGGGGCGATTGCCTTTTTTCGTAGAGGCATGTAAGGTGAACTGGCTAACCACCAACAATGCACCTCCGGCATCGACAACCGATTCGTTCATGACTCCCGACTCATCCGGAAAAATGCGCAACCGACAAATCTTACCGCTAAGCCATTCGATGTCCGAGTCCGAATCAGCCTCTTCAATGCCTACGAACACCAGAAGTCCTTTGTCGATGGAGGAATACATTTCGCCATCGATGGTCACCGAGGCCCGGGAAACACGTTGTAGGAGGGCACGCACTGGGGAATGAATATTGGTTGGTCTAAAAGTACAGCTTGCCGGGTAATCCTTCAAGACCGATTAACTATTGAGGCAATCGTCGCCGTTCAAGATTCAGCATCACTTGAAACTGTCTTCGTCGTACAGGATACTCAAGTAACTGGCGTAACGGCTGGGGGAAATCTCGTCGTTATCCAGCGCCCGTTTTACGGCACAATCCTGTTCCTGGTCATGCAGGCAATTATTGAACCTGCAGCCGTGGCTGTGTTTAAAGATGTCCGGAAAGAAATGGGACACTTCGTATTTATCGAAATCGATGATGCCGAATTCACGGATACCTGGCGTATCGATGATGTATCCTCCCGACGGAAGCGGATGCATTTCAGCGAAGGTGGTGGTGTGCGTCCCTTTCGAATGCTGTATGGAAAGCGAAGCGGTTTTTAGTCCAAGTCCCGGTATAAGTGAATTGATGAGGGATGATTTTCCCACGCCGCTGTGCCCGGAGAACAGACTTACTTTGCCGAGTAACTCTTGCCGCAACTCATCAAGACCATCACTATTTACCGATGAAACGGCGAAGACTTGATACCCGATGGAACGGTACAGCTCACTGACTTCATCCACCCATTCCCAAACTTCTTCGTCGTATAAATCCGATTTGTTCCAGATGACGCCGGCAGGAATGGCATAGGCCTCCGCCGTCGCCAGAAATCGATCGATGAATCCCAAGGAGGTCTTGGGCATTACCGGGGTAGCGATGACAAAGGCGCGATCGACGTTGGCTGCCAGCACTTGAACCTGCCGCGACAGCTTGACCGATTTTCGGATGATATAATTCGTACGTTCTGAAACCGCCGTGATCTGTCCGACATCATCGCCTTCTTTCCATTCCACCTCTACCCGATCTCCTACCGCCACCGGATTGGTCGCCTCGAAATCTTTCAGCCTCAGGTTTCCGCGTATCCGGCACAAGAGTATGTCGCCACCCTCCAACTGCACGAGATACTGACTACCGGTGGACTTGATGACAACGCCTTTCACCCTTTAAAGGTACGTGAAAAAGAAAATGAGGGCAATTACCTACCTTTACAGGACCATGTCCATTTCCGTAAAACAGGTAACCAAACGGTACGGCGCCCAAAAGGCGCTGGATGATGTTTCCTTTGAGACCGGTAAAGGAGAAATCGTCGGATTCCTCGGCCCTAACGGTGCCGGCAAGTCCACCATGATGAAAATCCTGACGTGCTACCTGCCCCAAACCAGCGGTAAAGTCGCTGTCTGCGGCTATGACGTAGAAACCGATTCACTGAATGTACGCAAGCACGTAGGTTATCTTCCGGAGCACAATCCGCTCTATCAGGACATGTATGTCCGGGAATACCTGGAATTCATGGCCGGCCTTCATGCAGTGAGCGGCAATCCCACGCGGCGCATCAACGAAATGGTCGAGGCCACCGGGCTCGGCTCGGAGCAAACCAAAAAGATCGGTGCCCTTTCCAAAGGATACCGTCAGCGGGTCGGGTTGGCTCAGGCCCTGATCCATGATCCACAAGTACTGATACTCGATGAACCAACTACTGGACTGGATCCTAACCAGCTGGTGGAAATACGTTCACTGATTCGAACGATCGGCAAGTCAAAAACTGTATTACTTTCTACGCACATCATGCAGGAAGTGGAAGCCATCTGCGACCGCGTGATCATCATCAACAAAGGAAAGATCGTGGCGGATGACGCCACCGCCATGCTACAGCAACAAGGCCGTAGCGCTGAGCGGATCACCGTGGAGATCGACCGGGAAATCACCAAACAGGAATGGTTGGCCATACCTCAGGTGCGCGAAGCCAAGTTGGTGCATACCAATACGTGGGTATTGACACCGCGCGAATCGATGGATCTGCGTCCGGTTGTCTTCCAATTCGCGGTGGATAAAGGATTGACGGTACTGGCAATGTCCAAGGAAACGCAGTCGCTCGAAAATATCTTCCAGCAACTCACCCGGTCGTGAAACGCCTGATCGCCTTCGCACTATTGACCCTGTTTTTTGCCCGTAACCACGAGGCTCAGGGACAGGGACTGTGCGCCTTTACCGATTACCGCGGCTACCTGATGGCCTTTGAGAACGGTACCACGCGACAATTGGAATATCTGCCGCCTACTTCCTATAAATCGGGTTGCTCATCCATTGCATATATCGACAATCGCAATGACTTCAAGGTCTACACCAACGGCACATCCAAGTACCAGTTGAATGCGGCCGACTTCAAATACTGGGTGACGGATTACCTGGTCTGCTACAAGGTGGGACAAGTCTTGTATGTGAATGACGGTGGACTGAAACAGACGCTTTGCTATTACAACACCCGCATGGCACTCGGCGACAGCCTGCTGGGTTATTTTGACGACAGCCAGTACACCTTGAGTGTCTATTATAACCATCAGAAGAATGTGTTGGAGAACTCCTTGTTGGAGGCACCCAAGGCCATGAAAGCGGGCAGCAACACGCTGGCTTGGGTCAACCAGTCGAATTTCTTCTCCATATTCTACCGGGGCAATACCCTGATCCTGGACAACATCGCTCCCGTGGAATTCGCGGCGGGCCGTGACATCATGGCTTGGATCGACAATTACGACCAGTATTTTCACATATTCTATTACGGCGATACGGCTACCGCAGAGGTATTTGCTCCCGACTCGTTCAAAGTCGGCAACGGAATCCTGGCGTATGTCGACCAACAGGGTAACTTCAACGCATTTTACAACGGAGGAACACGCCGTTTGCTGAGTGACCGCCCCGATTACTTCCAAGTGCAGGGGAATGTGATCGTATATGCCTACAACAATCAGTTCAACATCTTTTACCAAGGGAAAACATATCCGGTAGACAGTTTCGTACCCACGGATTTCAAGCTGGGCTTGAACGGCGTCGCTTACCGAGATCCGGACGGTTCCTTGAAATTCTTCCAGAAAGGGGTGGGCTACAAGGCCACCAACGAGTACGTAAACCGTTATTCCGTGGTTGGCGATGTCCTGAAGCTGGAGGTAGGAACCAATACCAACGAGTTCTTTTGGGAGGGCCAACTGTACCAGTGACCGGGAGGTTGCAGCAATAATTTTTCGTTACCTTTGGCGCGCTTAATTCCAACTGCATGTCTTACCTATTCACCTCCGAATCCGTATCCGAAGGACATCCGGATAAAGTCGCCGACCAGATCTCCGATTTGTTGATCGACTACTTCCTGGCGTATGACCCTTCTTCCAAAGTAGCCTGTGAAACCCTGGTGACCACCGGTCAAGTGGTCCTGGCAGGCGAAGTGAAATCCAAAGCCTATCTCGACGTACAGGAGATCGCCCGCGAGGTGATCCGCCGTATCGGATATACCAAATCCGAATACATGTTCGAGGCAGACAGCTGCGGTGTGATCTCTGCGATCCACGAACAGTCGCCCGACATCAACCAAGGCGTTGAGAAAAAAGACCCTTGGAAGCAAGGCGCCGGCGACCAAGGCATGATGTTCGGTTACGCTTCCCGCGAGACCAACAATTACATGCCGCTTCCGCTGGAATTGGCCCACCTGCTCCTGATGGAACTGGCCGCTATCCGTCGCGAAGGAAAACAGATGAAATACCTCCGCCCCGACGCGAAGAGCCAGGTAACCATCGAATACAACGACCATCACCAACCGGTACGCATCGACACTATCGTGGTATCCACGCAGCACGATGATTTCGCCGCCGAGAAAGAAATGGCGAAGCGCATCTCCAACGATGTGAAGAACATCCTCATCCCGCGTGTACGCAAGAAATTGCCCAAGCGCGTGCAGGCTCTCTTCAACGACAAAATCAAATACCACGTCAACCCGACCGGCAAATTTGTCATCGGCGGACCACACGGCGATACCGGCCTCACCGGCCGTAAGATCATCGTGGACACCTACGGTGGAAAAGGTGCTCACGGCGGCGGTGCTTTCTCCGGTAAAGATCCGTCCAAAGTGGACCGCTCTGCAGCCTACGCCACCCGTCACATCGCCAAGAACATGGTCGCTGCCGGATTGTGCGACGAGGCCCTGGTACAAGTAGCTTATGCTATCGGTGTTTCAGAACCTGTCGGTCTTTACATCAATACGTATGGTACCTCTAAAGTCGACATGAGCGACGGACAAATCGCCCGCGAAGTGGGCAAGTTGTTCGACATGCGTCCGTATGCCATCGAGAAGCGTTTCAAACTCCGCACCCCGATTTACTTTGAAACCGCCTCCTACGGCCACATGGGTCGCAAGCCCGTAACGGTGACCAAAGTCTTCAACAAAGGCAAGGACAACGAGAAGAAAGTGAAAGTGGAACTGTTCCCTTGGGAGAAATTGGACTACGTGAAAGCCATCAAAAAGGCATTCAACCTCTGATCTTCTGATCAATAATTCAAAGAGGCTGTCTAACTCCAGACAGCCTCTTTTTTTTAGTACTAATCCATGCTGAAATCAATGGGCGTGGTCTTTCACCACGCGGTTCAGCCACTTGAGCATCAGCAGGATTCCACCTGCAGCCACGAGTGTCAACACGAAGTTCAACTCGAAGAAATGGGCTTTGTTGTCGTAGCTGTCCCACAGACTGGCCAGGACACCCGATAATTTATTGCCGATGGAGGTAGCCAGCGCCCAGCCACCCATCATGAGCGCCGTGATGCGCGGCGGACTCAATTTGGAGACGAGGGAAAGTCCCATCGGACTGAGAAACAATTCACCGATAGTAACGACGCCGTACGTTCCCACCAACCACCACGCTGAACTCTTGCTTATACCATTGCCACACGCTGCGACAGCACCCACCATGACCAAGCAGGACAAGGCAGTGATCAGCAATCCCATGAAAATCTTGGTAGGCGTTGCAGGTTCTCGCCCTTTACGACGGAGCATACTGAAGAGCGCCACCACCAGTGGTGTGATGAGCACGATGAAAAAAGGATTGATAGACTGGAAGAGCTCCGTTGACAGCAGATTGATCGAACCTCCTTCCGGCGGAAGTTGGTCGGCAGGAACATTTTTGAAGTACGGCGGATAGCTGATACCCTTCACTATTTTTCCCGATGCGTCCTTAGTAGTGCGGAATTGATCATCAATCACAGGAAAACTGTCTTGTACGTACGTGACCTGTTGAACCATACCGAGACTGGAAGCGGCAGGCACTGCCGAAGCGGGCAGTTCCCGATCGGTATAGCTTTCTGCCCACGTGGTCAGAGCGGTACCGTTCTGTTTGAATATGGCCCAGAAGATGATGACTACACCATAAATGGCCAACAGTGCCTTTACCGGCCTACGATCTTCCTGATCAAGCCTGAACAGAAGTGTGATATAGAAAATGATTACCGGCAGTGCGCCAAAGAGGAACGCATCGGTAGAATCCGAGCCGAAGACGTTTCCGGGAATCATCCATCCCAGTACACCGGCAAGAGCCGCCGGGAGAAGCACCTTTCCGAAAACGCCAGAAACACTCATGTCTCCCGGCTTAGCTTCCCGGCGCACATCCACATGGCGGTAATGACGGTTGCCTATCCAGAAAACGATTACACCGACGAACATGCCTACACCGGCGGCGATAAAAGCCTCTCCCCAGCCGAAAGCATTCCGTAGATAGGCCGCGAAGAAATTGCAGATGAACGCCCCGACATTGATACCCATGTAAAAGATATTGAAGCCGATATCTTTCCGCTCTTTGTAGCGCGGGTCGTTGTAAAGTGATCCCAGTAGCGTGGTGATGTTGGGCTTGAAGAACCCATTGCCCAGAATGATCAGCAGCAAGGCTGTGATAAAGGCTGCCTTTCCCGGAATCGCTAACGTCATGTACCCTGCCCCCATCAGGATTCCACCGATGGTGATCGCAGCCCGGTAGCCGAGGATTCGGTCAGCCAACAAACCACCAACGAAAGGCGTCAGGTAAACCAATGCGATGAAGGTTCCAAAGATATCCGAGGCTTCTTTCTTCTCGAGCGCCAAACCGCCCTTGACCGCATCGGTCATGTAGAGGAAGAAGATACCGATCATCAGGTAATACCCGAACCGCTCCCACATTTCGGTGAAGAAGAGGTAAGGAAGTCCGGAAGGATGCTTGGATTCGCGAGCCATGACAGGAAGTATTTCGTTTGGAACAAAAATAAGGTTTTGCCCACGCGGATTACAGGGTGATTCGATTTCGATTACCTTCGGACCAATGACCCGAATACTTACCCGACGAAATCTCTTTCTGTTGGCCGGACCGCTAGCCTCGGCCCTGGTCTACTTCATACTGAATAGCGTCTTGCAATGGCCTTCCGGCATGTGCTCGACAGCCGCGCTCACGGCATGGATGGCCGTTTGGTGGATATCTGAATCCGTAGATATCGGCGTCACGTCATTACTTCCGATCATCTGGCTACCTGTGACAGGCGTAATGGATACGGCGGATGTCACCCGGCAATACATGGAGCAGACTATCTTCCTGTTCATCGGTGGTTTCTTCCTCGCCTTTGCTATGGAGAAATGGAACATCCATCAGCGACTCTCTTTTTCTATACTGCTTCGTACAGGCGGAAGCCCCGTGCGCGTATTGGCTGGAATCATGCTGACCACCTTCTTCATCTCGATGTGGATATCGAACACGGCCACGACCCTGATGATGCTCACCGCTGTGCTGGCTATCCTCAAACACGATCATCTCTTTCCCCCGGGTGAGCACCGTCGTATGTCGACCGGACTTCTCTTGGCCCTCACCTACACCGCCTCCATCGGCGGATTGTGTACGATTGTCGGAACTCCAACCAATATGATACTGGTGGGCTTCACCGACAAGATGTATCCCCTACAGAATCCGGTCAACTTCACCTCGTGGTTTTCGTTCGGATTTCCGTTTGCTGTCCTGATGGCTATCATGGCTTTCCTCCTCATCCGTTGGCGCTATTTTCCTCGCCACGCAAGCCAAGCCTTTGATCTTGATTTCATCCGGGAAGAAAAAAGATCCCTTGGGGCCATCTCGTATGAAGAAAAATCCGTTCTGTTCGTCTTCGGCTTGACGGTACTTCTCTGGTTCACCCGGGTGGATATCGATTTCAATGGATTCATGCTGCACGGATGGTCCTCGTTTGTGCCGCACGGCCGGATGATCAAGGACAGTACGGTAGTCATCTTCTCCTCGCTTCTGCTTTTTCTGTGGCCCGCGAAATCCGATACGTCATCGACCTTGCTCACGTGGAGCGACGTGAACAAGCTCCCCTTCCGCATCATCCTGCTTTTTGGTAGTGGGTTTGCACTGGCAGAGGCCTTTCAAGTCAGCGGACTCGCTCAACGATTATCCGGTGAACTGAACCGTTTACAAGGATTCCAACCGTGGATGTTTGTGTTGTGTCTGGCTGCATTGATCACCGTCATGAGTGAATTCGCTTCGAACGTGGCTACCATTCAACTCATGTTGCCGATCATTCCTCCGGTGGCGCAATCCCTGCACGTGGATCCCTTGTTTCTCATGATTCCTGCTACGGTGGCCGCCTCCTTTGGCTACATGATGCCGGTGGCAACTGCTCCGAACACCATTGTTTACGGTACCGGACATGTCCCCGTGAAGGACATGATGCGGACCGGATTATGGCTGAATGTGATGGGTGTAGTGCTGTTGACCGCCTATGTGGTGATCCGAAAAAAGCTGTCGTAATCAGGTCACTTCTGACCGATCAGCTCCTTCAGCTTGGGCACCAATAGAGGATCGTTGGGCCTTGGCGCATCGAAATCGACAATCTCGCCTTTCTTATTCATGATCATATACCGCGGAATGCCGCGTATCTGATAAAAGGTGCAAATCGGTGAGAACCAGTTACCAGGGCAGATCACGTTTACCCCTTGAATACCCATATCCTGCATGGCCTTACGCCAGGCATCTTCTTTCTCGTCGATGGAGATGTAGAGGAATTCCAATTGTTTCAGCTGCTTTTCGTCGAACTGCTCGTGCAAGGTCTTGGAGAAAGGCATCATGGCGCGACAAGGACCGCACCAGCTGGCCCAGAAGTCGATGTAAACTACTTTGCCTTTGAAGTCCGACAGCTTGACGGTCTTACCGTTCGCATCTGTTAGAACAGGTTCTTCGCCGGGAGGGGTTTTGATGTATTCCGGTTGCTGCTCCTTGAACGGCTTCATCGCCATCGCCTGCAGTTCATCACAGACCTTATTGGCCATAGCGACATAGGTCTTCGGCTTATCGACTGCGGCGAGTTCTTCTTTAAGCTTCTTGGCCATGAAAGGAGAAATCCTTCCACAGTCTTCGCGCAGAAAGCGCGCGATCCAAAAGCTGTAAACTGGATCACCAAATAGCTCGCGGGCCGTGGCGGATTTGCGTTCCGCCGAAATGGAGTAATCGGTGAATTTTTTATACCCGTTTTTCTTGGAGGTAAAATAGATGACGTAGTATTTGGTGAACTCGCGGTAGTAAGCCGTGGAGAGTGCCGCAGGATTATCGACTTTGACTTTTCCCATGGGCTCTAGCATCGCGTCGGGCAATGGAGTGACTGCAGCAATAGCACGGTCGCTGTTGGCACGAACGATAGGATACGCCAGTAACATGTTCCAATAGCGGTAATTGACTTCATTACCCATGAATTCCTTGAAGGTATTGGAAAGCGCACTCCACGACGAATCACGCTGGAGGAATTCCAACTGACGCTTGCGGTTATTGAAGCAGCGATTCTCGAATTCATCCACCGTGGCTTTGAGCATGTCGGCATTCTGGATACTATCATTGAATTCGGTGGCGAAAGACTGGAAGAAACGCAACAAAAGTGCATTAGCTTGCGCCAACGAACCGTCGTACTGCAGGCGCGACATGCCGTCGGATTCATCGACGGTAACGGACAAAGTACCGCCGGGCTCAGCGTAGTAATAGAAATGATTGGTTCCAAAAATGGCCTCCACCTGTCGAGGTCCATCCACTGCTGCAATCATCGTCACGGAGCCGGATTGAAAAGGCATATCCACCACATCGGGCTCGGCATTGAGCAACGTACGATCAACCAACAGCTGGGCGTTGGCCGGAGATGCCGAGCGGTAATTGACCGTCAGCGTGAATACCCCTTGGGCTTGAGACAGCGAGGGCAACAGGGCCAGGCAAAGTA
>CAYWDY010000036.1:3689-13405 GCA_964455985.1 uncultured Flavobacteriales bacterium | reverse complement strand
GATCTGCCCGGTGGCGTGGTCAATCTCTTGACAGGCACTGTAAAGGAATTGGCAGGTCACTTCTCCAGCCATATGGATGTGAATGCCGTGGTTTACGCAGGTGCGGACGATTCTGTCCGCCGTAAAATCGAAGAACAATCTTCGTTGAATGTCAAGCGTCCGTATCACTATGCTCACAAGGACTGGCTGCTGGAATCCATCCAAAGTCCGTATCGTATCCTTGACCTTCAAGAGGTCAAAACGACCTGGCATCCCATCGGTCAGTGAAGGTGACACATGGATTTTTTTACCGCTAATCTGATATCCCGCGAACAGCGCGAGCATACATTGGGTCAGCAGGCACATGTCTTCTGGTTGACCGGATTAAGCGGCGCTGGAAAAAGTACATTAGCCCGTGGACTCGAGCAAAGGCTCCAGCTGGCGGGTAAGAAGACCATCTTGCTGGATGGAGATGCGATGCGTTCGGGACTCAATCGTGACCTCGGGTTTTCCGATGAAGATCGTGCAGAGAACATACGCAGGGCGGGTGAGGTCAATCGACTTTTCTTCGAGGCCGGACTGATCGTCGTCAATGCCTTCATCTCACCGTTCCAACGCGATCGTGACAACGTGAGGGCGCTATTCCCCCGGAACAGATTCAGTGAAATTCATGTGCATGCTTCACTGGATGAATGCATGCGTCGTGACCCCAAAGGCTTATACGCCAAAGTCAACCGGGGCGAAATCTCAGCATTCACCGGTATTCAATCCCCCTATGAAGTTCCGCTTTTACCGGAATTGAAGATCGATACGACAAATCAAACCGAAGAAGAGTCGTTACAGGCCATTTGGACCTACGCTGAGCGCTTGCTGGCTCGAGCTTCCGGCTGATTTTTCGTATCTTCGGATTCCTATGTTTTCCTATACGCTGGATCACCTCCGTGACCTGGAGGCCGAGAGTATTTTCGTGCTTCGGGAGGTCGCTGCCCAGTTTGAGCGCCCCGTGCTGTTATTCAGCGGAGGCAAGGATTCGGTGGTGGTCTCTTACTTGGCGTACAAAGCATTCTATCCGGCACCGGTTCCATTTCCATTGTTACACATCGATACGGGGCATAATTTTCCGGAGACCCTGGCTTTTCGCGATACATGGGTGGAGAAACTGAATCTTCAACTGATGGTACGGTATGTCCAGGATTCCATCGATCAGGGAAAAGTATCGGAAGAGGAAGGGCCGTTTGCCAGTCGCAACGTATTGCAGACTGTTACGTTGTTGGATGCACTTCGTGAATGGAAAGCGGATGCGGCTATCGGAGGAGCAAGACGCGACGAAGAAAAGGCACGGGCCAAGGAGCGCTTCTTTTCACACCGTGACGAATTCGGGCGATGGGAGCCGCACCATCAGCGTCCGGAAGTTTGGAGTCTATTCAACGGCTTTCATCATCCGGGCGAACATTTCCGTGTATTTCCCCTGAGTAACTGGACGGAGCGCAATATCTGGGAATACATTCGCAGCGAAAACATACCGGTTCCTTCGCTGTATTTCAGTCATGAGCGCGAAGTGTTTCGCAAAGACAATCAATGGTATGCTGTGTCGGAATACCTGCAGCCGCCCGCTGATTTGCCTCGTTCGCGTCGAATGGTCAGGTTCCGCACTGTCGGGGACATGACCTGTACGGGTGCTGTGGAATCAACAGCCGTAAATTTAGATGAGCTTATCGCGGAGAACGAACGCTCCCGTTTTTCCGAACGCGGAACACGGATCGATGACCAGCGGTCGGAAACCGCCATGGAAGACCGTAAACGTTCCGGCTATTTTTGATGCAAGCACTCATGCAGCCCTCCTCATTCAAGGACATCTTACGATTCATCACCTGCGGCAGCGTGGATGACGGAAAGAGTACGTTGATCGGACGGATTTTATATGATACCGGAAACGTGTTGGATGATCAGTATTCCTCTTTGGAAGCTGCTAGTCAACGACGGGGCAGGGGAGCGGTCGATCTTTCTTTTCTGACGGACGGGCTAAAGTCCGAACGGGAACAGGGAATCACGATTGATGTCGCTTATCGGTATTTCTCTACGGCCAAACGTACATTCATTTTAGCGGACACTCCCGGCCATTTCGAATATACTCGCAACATGGTCACCGCTGCGTCCAACGCGAACTTGGCGGTCATATTGGTCGATGCACGTAACGGCATGATGGAGCAGACTTTCCGTCATGCCTTTATCGCCTCGCTGATGCGCATTCCCCATCTGGTGATCTGCATCAACAAAATGGATCTGGTGGAGTATAGCGAACACACGTACCAGTCCATCGTAGCTGACTTCATGGACTTTGCCTCGCGTCTCGAGGTGACGGATGTGCAGTATATTCCGATCAGTGCTTTGCATGGCGAAAACATACTTCATCGTTCAGCGAATATGCCTTGGTACCAAGGAGCCACGCTGATGTATCATCTGGAAAACCTACACATTCGTAGTGACCTCAATCACATCGATTGCCGGTTTCCGGTACAAACGGTGATTCGAACCGATGCCGGATCACATCCGGATTATCGAGGATTTGCCGGTCGCGTATCCAGTGGTGTCTTTCGTCCGGGAGATGAGGTGAAGATTCTTCCTTCAGGGTTGACCTCCCGGATACGTACGCTGAGTGTCGGCGAGCAAATGCTTCCGGAAGTCTATTCTCCCATGTCTGTGACCATGACATTGGAAAACGAGATTAACGTGTCGCGCGGAGATATGATCGTCCGTCAAAACAACATGCCGTCAGTTTCGCAGGACATCGACCTGATGGTGTGCTGGTTCCAACAGCGACCGTTGACTCATGGCTCCCGTTGGATCGTACGACATACGTCTCACGATGTTATGGGACATGTTCAAGACATAATTTACAAGATGGATGTTTCATCCCTCCGTCGAGTAACAGACCAAAGCGGTTTAACGATGAATGACATAGGCCGAATACGCCTTCGCACCAGTCATCCGCTCTATTTCGATCCTTATCATCGCAACCGAGTCACCGGCAGTCTGATTCTCATCGATGAACAAACCCATGAAACGGCCGGTGCCGGTACGATACTGTAAGTCATGACTTCTGGCCTCACTACAAAAGCATTATGGACCCTTCTGAATACCGCTGTGCACGCGGCGGGTAAGGCAGGAGTTGCCATCATGTCCGTGTATGAGCGTTCGTTTGACGTGCACTGGAAAGCGGATCAATCTCCGGTGACCGAGGCTGACCTTTTGGCTCACGAGGCGATAAAAGAGGCCTTGAAAATCACCGGCTATCCGGTGCGCAGTGAGGAGGAAGATTCTTCGCCTGAAACGGATTGGACGAAGGTGGATTACTATTGGTTAGTCGATCCGTTGGATGGTACGCGGGAATTCATTCAACGTAATGGTGAGTTCACCGTGAATATCGCCTTGATACATGACTCCTGTCCGCTGTTGGGAGTTATCTATGCTCCTGCCAATAAACTCCTATATGCAGGTGGACCTGGTTTGGGATTTTTCCGCCGGCAAAGCGACGCTTCTGCTGACTCGGTATCGGACTTATCGGTAGAAAAAGATCGGATACAGACACTGGTGGATACCAAAACCGATTACGTCGTGGCCGTCAGCCGATCGCATGCCGATGCACAGACGACCGATTACCTCACTCAGCTTCGCCGGGAGAAACCTGTCAAAGCGATGGCTGCAGGCAGCGCCATGAAATTCTGTTTGGTCGCTTCCGGAGAAGCGGACGAATATCCCCGTTTTGGACGTACTATGGAATGGGATACGGCTGCGGGTCAGGCCCTGTTGATGGCAGTAGGAAAAAACATATACTCGATGCAGGGGGGATTACCTTTGCGGTATGGAAAAAAAGAACCGGTGAATGATCCGTTTATTGCGCGATAAGCTGAAGCCGGTTTATCACCGGTTCCTTCATGACCCTGATTTCAGGGAATTGGTCCGGTCCAGTGCCGGATCCCTGTTCATGCGTCTTATCGGTGTCTCAACCGGATTTCTAGTTACGTTGGTCACTGCACGCTACTACTCCGCGGGCGCTTTGGGCATCGTTTCAATCTGCGTCGGGTTGTTAAGCATAGCAAGTGCTTTCGCCAAATTGGGTCATGATGTTGCCTTGATGCGAGATGTGTCCGCGTATTTCAGCACCAGGAATTTTCCGGCCATGGCAGGTATCTACCGGACGTCACTTCGTCAAATTATTCCTGTGTCATTAGTGATATCTGTGATTTTGTGGTGGTCGGCACCGTGGATGGCGGTGCATCTTTTTCACAAGCCTTTTTTGGAAGATGTCCTGCGGATGAATGCGTACCTCGTTTTTCCTTTGACCCTATTGCAAGTTCATGCCGAGATCCTTCGGGGTATTAAGCGTGTCATGGCGTATACTTTTTTTCAGACGGCTGCTGTGTCCACCTTTGCCCTGGTTTTCCTGTTGCTTTTTTCACGTGGAACGGGAGAGGTTCATATTCCATACTATATCCAATTCGCCTGCATCATGTCTGCAGGATTGATGAGTACGTTTTATTGGATGCGAAAGTCTGGCTTCTTCCAGACAACTCCATTTTACGACGAATCCTCTCGGAATCTTCGTCGGACTTCGGCGCCCATGTTTACCACTACCTTGCTGCAACTCCTGATGAGTTGGTTAGGGACGTTGGTGCTGGCGGCCTACGCCACAGAGGCGGAGGTGGGTGTATACAATGCCTTGATTCGGATTTCCGTCTTTTCGAACATCATGATTCTGGCCATCAACGGACTGATGATGACCCGTTTCGCGTCTGCTCATCATCAGGGTGACCATGCGGCTTTACGGTCGCACGCCCAAGAATCGTTACGTTTGATTTTTTGGACATCATTACCCTTGTTCATCGGACTGTTCGTTTTCGCTGAACCGTTGCTGCAGCTGTTTGGTCCACCCTTCGCCGAGTTCCGTACAGAGTTGTATGTCCTGTTGGCCGGACAACTCATTGTGGCTTGTGTGGGATTGCCGGGGCAATTGCTGAACATGACCGGCAAACAGAAGGACCTTCGGAGCATTGCGTGGGTGTCCGCTGCCGTTCATGCCATTCTATGTTGGTTGATGATTCCTCGCTTGGGTATGATGGGCGCCTGTTGGGCGCAGGTCGCCGGCACGTTGATCTGGAACCTTGCTTGTGTTTGGGTGGTTTACCGTCGAACCGGTGTCTTCTCCGTGATTGGGTTAGGTTGAGTAGGATCTATTTGCAGTAACTTAGTCGGAACTCATGACGGAAAGCACACTGATAAGCCAGGCCGGGAAACGGATCGCATTACCTCCGCTACTTTCCTATACTTTATTGGCCTTGATTTATGTTTCCACATTCAGGGTCTTGGCGACCTTGCCGTTGGAATTCCTTCATCAAGCCATAAGTACAGCTGCTATTGCCGGACTTTCCCTCTATTACCTCAGCAGTCTTTACTTGAAAGTCCGTCAAATGACCGTCACCCGGCTGGATATTTTGATTTGGGTATTCGTCATCATCAATTTTTTTGCTGCTATTCAAGCGAAAACCGTTTTTGGACAACCTTATTACTTCGGCATCATGGCGCAGCGTTCGGTGCTGCTTGCCCTTTCGGGTCCGCTGCTGATTACCCTGCTGCGTCAAGGATGGATTTCCCTTCAGCAAGTAGAGCGTTCATTTTTCTGGATTTCGGTGGTACTGCTTATCGTATTCTATTACTTCTTCCTGTTTGTAAATCCGGTACGGTTCGGTGATGCGGAATTCGTGGCCTATAGTCCCATTAGAGGTTATCGCTACCGCTTTCAATTCGCCCTGGTAATTATGCTGTTGTTCTACTCCCTGATCAAATTTTCCAAAGAACGCCAACCTCACTATGCGGTGCTGATCGGGGCCATTTTCTTCTATCTCGTCTATTTTCTGCAGTCAAGGACAACACTCGCCGTGCTGGTCATTACCCTGATGATTTACTTCTATCGGAATTTCACGTTCAAGGAAAAAGTAAAGAAGTCATTCCAATACGGCATCCTATTGCTCGTCGCTTTGACCATCTTCTTCGCTTTGGGATTGACTTCGCTTTTCGAAAAATACCAATTGCTGTACAATAATGTAGTAAGCGTCTTCGTGGGGGAAACACCCGATGAAGCCTCATCGGCCGTGCGTTTCATGGAGCTCAACGTGGCCATGGATCATATACGCAAGCATCCTTGGTTCGGCAATGGATTCGTCAGCAGTCAATGGAATGGAGGATGGCATGAGATCCTGGGTTATTTCTATCCGGTTGATATCGGCATTCTGGGAAATGTTTTCGTCTTTGGTCTGATTGGAACGATGGTGATCTACTTACCCTTCGTATTTTCGTTGTCGTTGTCTCGACAGATTCAAAGTCAAAACGTTTTCTATAAGACCTGCGAATACATGCTGCTCTTCTTTTTCCTAAGTATGTTCTTTTCGGCTGTCAATATTCGGGATTCCAGTAGCATCCTCTTTTTAGTCTGCCTACTTTATTATTTCCGGTACCATTACCAGGAAATTCATCCGTACGTATCATGACCGGCCGTTTTCCTGATTTCCTCATTGTAGGCGCAGCCCGTTCCGGAACCACGGCGCTACACCGGTTGCTTCGTCAGCACCCGGGGGTTTTTCTGCCGGCGCGAAAAGAACCATGCTTCTTTGCTTTTCAGGATGGGCCAGTCGTATTCAAAAAAGGACGTTTCGCTTTTGCCATTCGGGAAGAAGCGGAGTATTTGTCACTCTTCAAACCTGCCAGGCCGGATCAACGTGCCGGGGAGGCCTCCACACCTTACTTGTTCTTGTATGAACAGAGTATTGCTGCGATCCAAAAGTTGGTGCCAAAATATCGGCAGACCAAGATCATCGCCATTCTGCGGCATCCGATCGATCGGGCCATTTCCAATTACCAGTGGCGTGTCAGGGATGGGCGTGAATCCTTGTCGTTTGATCAGGCCATTCGTGCCGAAACGCGCCGACGTAAATCAGGGTATTCGTTCGATTATTTTTACGCGGAGCGCAGCAAATACGCTCAAGCCGTAGAAGCATATCGCCGTTCCTTCGATCATGTGTTGCTTATTCGGTACGATGACTTTGTCCAGTCGCCTGTTGAGGTGATGAAACGCGTTTGTCGGTTTTTGGAAATAGACGATACATTCGTTTTTAAATCGGTGCATGAAGTGAACCGGGGAGGGAGACCTTTGGTAACACGTTGGAACCGTTGGTTGACGTGGGAGAGTCCGTGGAAGTACAAGGTATTGGATCGTATTCCTGACCGTTGGAAAGACGCACTTCGCCGTGCCTTGATGCCGTTGTCCAAAAAAGATAAGAAATATGAAGTGTCGGATGAGACAAGGCGATTTCTGGTGGATTATTTTCAGGACGATGTAGGTCAGTTGGAACAGCTTACGGGATGGGATCTTACCGACTGGAAAAAATGAGCAGCAAGCAGATGTCATTGGCGATTATCGACACCATCGGGGCTAAAGCCGGGATGGATGAATACAATCGACGTTTGGCCGATGCGCTTGCTTGTGCCAACGTTCCGACAACGGTATTTGGTACGCTCTCAGCTCCGCCCAGACACGAAAAGTATTTTTCGGAAAAGTTCATCCGTGGGCCCTTGGGGTACCTCAAGCACCGTATCGAACGCTATCGAGCCCTGCGTGCTTTGAGCCAGCGTTCGTTCAGTCATGTTCTGATTCATATTTTCCGTATGGATGATTCTGCCTTACGGTTGCTTCGTTCTGTGCGACGTATGGGGTGTAAACCGATACTCTTATGGCATGATATCGAGCCTTTGGTACAACGGCCATCTGCTATTCCTAAGTTACGTTTGGAAGCTGATGATATCCTACTGGTACATAATTCGTTTTCGGCGGAAGAATTACGGAATCGATTGCCGCAGGGGTTTCCCGTACATGTTATAACGCATGGGCATTTTATTCCGTCCGGTAATACTTCCATTGACTGTCAGCAGGCTCGTCAAAAATTAGGTGTGCCATCGGACGCATTCTGTCTGCTCTTTTTCGGTATGTTGAAGCAGAGTAAAGGACTTGATGTTTTGATCCACGCTTTTAAGGATTTACCGACCAGCTTTCATCTTCTGGTTGCCGGTCGACGAAGAGATGTTGACGTATCGATGTTACGCCAATTGGAGCAGTTGAAAAACGATTCGCGATGTAATTTGCATATCGGTTATTTGCCGGTTAAAGAGATGGAGTACTGGTTTGCCGCATCGGATGTCGTCGTAATCCCATACCGAAAGATCTATCAGAGCGGAGTTGCCATACAAGCGATCAGCCGGTGTAAGCCCGTGGTGTTATCGGACATACGTCCGCATCAGGATTGGCTGGCAGAAGGACTTCCCGCCCTGCTGTTCAAAGACGGTCAGCCCGAAGACCTGCGACGTGTTTTACTGGAGATGGCCTCGTCTCATGAGCAGAATCGTGAACGGGCTGAAAATGCCTTGTCTTATCTGCGTACGCACCACGATTGGAGCCTGGTCGCTGAAAAAATCAAATCCTTGATCGCCGTATGAAACGACTGACCATCATCGGCTCCCGGGGTATTCCTGCCCGCTATGGCGGTTTTGAAACTTTAGCCGAGCATCTGGCGAGAAAACTTCATGGCGAAAAGTTTATTATTACAGTGATCGGAGAACAACCGGAGATTGAAGGATTCGGAGGTGTTTATGTCCGAAAGACATTATTCAGTAAGCGTCGCTATCCGGTATTGTTTTACCTGGAATCTGTGCTCCGCGCCATGTGGAACTCTGATGTTGTGTTGCACCTGGGCGTTGGGGGTGGGCCATTTCTATTTCTCTTGCGATGGATGCGTATTCGTGTTGTCACCAATGTTGATGGCATGGAACATCAACGCGCGAAATACTCTGCGTTGAAAAAAACCTATGTCCGCTTTGCGCAAGCAATGACGGCCCGTTGGTCGGATCATCTCGTTGCCGATGCCGAAGCGGTACGCGACTACTGGATGCATCGGTGGAATATCCCTGATGATTGCATCACGGTGATACGCTATGGCGCTCCCTTAGTCAAATCGGCACCACGTATTCCTGTACTTCCGGCGGAATCCTACTATCTTCTCATCGCCCGTATCGTACCGGAAAACAATATCCATCTTATCGTGGAAGCATTTGAAAAATCAGGTTCTCTTCGGTCATTGGTAATCATAGGCAATTGGATGGACAGCGCATACGGCATGCAACTTCGTCAACGCGCGAATTCACGAATTATCCTGCTGGATCCTGTGTACGATACGGCATCGGTACAGTCCTACCGTTTCCATGGTTTTGCCTACTTGCATGGTCATTCCGTAGGCGGAACAAATCCAACATTGGTAGAAGCTCTGGGCTGCGGTTGTCTGACGGTTTGTTACGATACCGTATTCAACCGCGAAACGACTCATCAAAGTGGTTGGTTTTTCCAGGATGTGAAATCTCTGGTTTCTATATTTCGACAGTTGGATATCCTCGATGATTCCACGCGAAATCGTTTTCGCGAAACTTCCTACGCGCTGGCCGAATCGTGGTATTCTTGGGAAACCGTGGCGGCTACTTACGAAACTGTACTTTGTTGATCTTTGAGCCATGTTGACACGAGCAGTACGTCCGGTAGATATCGAACCCATGATTCGTCTATACGACGTGGTGTATCCCGGTTCTGAACTGGTGGATCGTGCTCATTTGGAATGGAAGTACCTGTCCACGAAAGCGAT
>CAYWDY010000036.1:314-3679 GCA_964455985.1 uncultured Flavobacteriales bacterium | reverse complement strand
TTCCCATCCGGTCTGGAACGGCTCGCAGGTGGCGATCGTCACTTCCTCGGAGGATGAGTCAGGCTGGCAGTCGAACTATGCGGTGCTTCCCCGAGATTTTGTCGTTCAAGGCCGGACAAAGCGAGGGTCACTCTCCGTAGATACCGCAACACGTCCGGATCAGCGCGGCAACGGACTATTCCCCCAATCAGCGGAAGCGACGTATCTTCAACTGACTCAGGATCAGGTTGACTTTACCCTTGGATTTCCGAACAAGCAGTCGATGCCGGGGTTTGCCAATCGCTTGGGCTTTCAGGTTATCGGTACACTGCCGTTTCTCATCAAGCCGTTACGGTATGTTCCCTTGCTTAAATCGATAGTGGCCGGTCGTCGTTCGCGCAAAGGGAGTGATCTTTCGCTCCGATGGGAGCCGTCTGCTCAATTCCGTTCCAAGCATTGGCATGCGTTCATCCATAGCGATGAGGATTCAGCCGACGACTTTCAGGATCTCCTGTCAAATATCCACGTCGATTATCGCTGTCATACTCATCGTTCGCCGGACTTTTTCCGTTGGCGATATGCGGATTGTCCGACTCGGAAGTATACAACACTGGTTGCTCGCTCATCCGTCGGAGGTCCGCTGCAATCCTACATAGTACTGCGGACTATGGAAATTCATGGCATAAAAGCAGGGGTCATCGTGGATCTGGGTTGCCGCTCGGATGAGGAATCGGGTAGGGCTTTGGGCTTTCTACTTGAGGTAGCTACGCGCAAATTCCGTGAGGCAGGAATGCATGCGGTGATCACAGCGTGTACCGATGCGTCCCGCGAGTCTGAACAATTGTACTTGGATGGATTTTGGTCTGTTCCCACCATGATGCTACCTCAGCCTCTGCATGTCATTCTGCGCATCCACCGTACTTCGGATCAGGATGCCCACTTGCGGCATTTCCCTAATTGGTTTCTTACTTTTGGAGATTACGACGTCGTTTGAAAACACCTCTTCGCATACTCACCATTGATCTCGAGGATTGGTACCATATTCTGGATCATCCGGAAACCCGTTTGCCGGTGCAGTGGGAAAAGTTCCCCTCTCGATTGGAAGCGAATACGGATCGGTTACTCGAATTGTTGGACCGTCATAACCTAAAGGCTACGTGGTTCTGCTTGGGGTGGGTCGCTGATCGTTTTCCACATGTCATTCGCCGAATCGCAGCGCGTCATGAGATCGCCGCGCATACGTATCACCATGAATTAGCCTACCAGCAAGATTGTTCGACATTCGTTCAGGATGCTATCCGTGTTCGTCAGTCGTTGGAAGATATTACAGGTCGTCGCGTAAGCGTATTCAGAGCAGCCGGTTTTTCCATCACGAACCGTACACCTTGGTTTGCCGAGTCTTTGCTGGAAGCGGGCTACGAATCAGACAGTTCCATTTTTCCAGCTTCCCGAAACCATGGCGGCTTTCCACTATTCCCTTCGCATACACCTTGTATACTTCGAACCGCGAGCGGTGACCTGATGGAATTCCCGATATCTACGCATTCGTTGATGTGCTTTCGCCAATTGCCCCTTGGAGGTGGATACTTCCGATTGATACCGACAAAGGTGCTCGAACGTTGGGTAAAGCGGGATGATTATATGTTGACGTATTTTCATCCGCGTGATTTCGACAGTCATCAACCTGTACTCGCTTCTTTGCCGCTGCACCGTCGCTTCATGTCTTACTACGGCCTTTCGGGCGCGTATGCTAAACTCGATCGATTGTTGGAGGTGGCGGATTACAGCAGCATAGAATCGGCGATGGACCGGATAGACCGAAAATCGCTGCCGGTTTTTGAATGGCCGGGTGTAAATGCAGTGTAAATTCAGTAGCTTCGTTACGATGCGTAGTCTTTGGTTTGCTTTAGGCCTGTTCTGCTTCTCGGCGCAAGTGTACGCCCAGGAATATTTTATTCCGATGAACCGGGATTACCAGCTGATGATTGGCCGCGCATGGCAGGAGGATACCACAGGCTTTCACACGTCCCTTCAGCCGTACGCAATAACGGATTGGCCTGGCTCCAAAGCGCTTGATTCCGTGCAACGGTTTTCGTTGGGTAATCCTTCGCGGCATTCAGGTTGGTGGGGTAGGAAACTATTTGATGAACACTTGGTCCAGGTCGATGCGGATGATTTATTATTATCCATTGATCCGATTGTCAATCTTTCCGTTGGAACTGACAGAATCCAACAGCGGAATGTTTTTGTGAATACGCGCGGTGTGCTGGTTCAAGGAAATGTCAAGAATCGATTTTTCTTCTACTCTTCCTTTCATGAGAATCAGGCACGATATATCAGCTACGTTGACAGTTTGGTGCGATTGCGTCAGGTGGTTCCCGGCCAAGGGAAGGTCAAGTTTCTGGACAACGAAGTCTTTGATTTCAGCATGGCGACGGGTGGACTGGCCTATCATGGAGGCAAGCATTTCGATGTTGTATTTGCGCAGGACAAACTCTTCATCGGCGACGGCTATCGTTCCATGCTCTTGTCTGACAACGGGTATCCCATGCCGTTCCTTCGGGCCAACATGACATTCTGGAAATTCCGCTATTCCGTAATCTATACGGTCATGCAGGATTTGCAGTCGACGCCGGATCAGAACATCGGTTATCCCAAGAAATACGCCACCTTTCATTACCTCGATTTGAACGTTGGTCGCCGCAACCGACTATCGCTGGGTTTGTTCGAGGCTGTCCTCTGGAAGCCCGCCGCATCACGCGGATATGAGCTTCATTACCTGAATCCCTTCCTGTTCATTCGTCCGGTGGAGAATTCGCTGGGCTCGCCGGACAATGCCTTGCTCGGACTTAATGTCCGATGGAAGGCGTCTTCTTCCCTTTCGGTTTACGGTCAGGTAATGTTGGACGAATTTCTGCTGGATGAAGTTCGAGCCGGAAAAGGTTGGTGGGGTAACAAGCAGGCGTTACAAGCAGGCGTCAAAGCCTTGGATGTGGCTCGTGTTCAAGGCCTGAATGCACAGACGGAGTTCAATCTGGCTCGACCGTTCACCTACCAGCACCGGAGCAGTGCCCAGAACTATACGCATTACAACCAACCGCTCGCTCATCCGTTGGGAGCCGATTTTTACGAGTCGATAACCCTTCTGAATTACCGGTATCACCGCTTCTTTGCCGAAATGAAATTCCAGTACGCCGTCACCGGCAAAGATACCGGCGGTGTCAACTTGGGTAATGATATTTTCGAATCGTACGACACCCGACCGACCGACTACGGGTATTACCTGGTCACCGGCTACAGCAATCGCTTGCAGACTTTCGGCTTCCGGGTGAACTACTTGTTCAATCCTAAGACCAACCTCGTGGTGGAAGCGGGCTACGAACGCC
>CAYWDY010000036.1:0-304 GCA_964455985.1 uncultured Flavobacteriales bacterium | reverse complement strand
TCGCACGGCGTTGGAGAATTATTATTTCGATTTCTGATTTCTGATTGATGAATAGTGCCCGGTCCGTCCTGTTCCCCGACCATGGATATCGCTTACTTTTGTGGTGTCATGAATACCATGAATATCCTGTTGGCCTTTGGTACGGCATGGCTTATCGCCATGGCCTTCATACCCTCCCTCATCCGGGCGGCTAATGTCCGTAAATTGCTCGATATGCCGGCACCGCGGAAGATCCATAGCGATCCGGTGCCCCTTTTAGGAGGCGTTGGAATTACCGCTGCCACGTTGATCCCCCTGCTTTTTT
>CAYWDY010000035.1:10550-13449 GCA_964455985.1 uncultured Flavobacteriales bacterium | reverse complement strand
ATATTCTTCATCGCGAGGGACCTGCAATTCATATTGTCCAGTACGGGCATCCGAGCGAACAGAAGCAACTACAGCCCGATCACGTTGACGTACCACCGAAATTCGGGCATCCCTGCGTAAGGGCTGATCAACGGATTTATAAAAACCCTTCACCGAAACCAACGAGGCATCTACTGCCAGCTCGATTTTACGAAGTATCAGGTGAGAAGCATCTGCATTTTCCGCGGTCACATAAGTGGCGGACTGCCCGTCAGCCGAAGGCACAAACAACATCTCATCTTCCGTGGAATTTATCGGTATTCCGAGATTGATCGGAGCCGACCATTCACCCGTCGAATAATCGTATTCGCTCTTGAATAAATCGTACCCGCCAATGCTGTTGAATCCCCGGCTGCTGAAATACAAAGTCCGACCGTTCTTATCCAAAAACGGATAACTCTCCCACTCGGATGACGTGATCGCCTCGCCAGCCAATCGGGTATCAGACCATGAACCATTACCCATCTTGAGGACGCGGTAAATGTCCATATTACCCCGTTTCCCCAGACTTCCCAGGTAAATGGTCTGATAATCACCTGCTATGAACATCACCGGACTCTCCAGCTTGTCTTTGTCGGCAACCGTCAGAAACTGTTCGGCGGCAGGAACCACTTTACCCGATCCGTCTGGGAAGGTATAGGACGTATAAAAATTCTTTCGCGGAACCTCTCGTTCATCCAGTACTGCCATGTTTTTCCGCTCTCGCTGCAGCTCAATCCCATGATTGCAATTCTCGATGAACAGGCGAGCATTGGATTTCATGTCGCGGTCGCCCTGGCCTTTTTCCAAGAATCGTTCGAAGGTGGTTTTGGCCCGAAGGAAATTATTGCGGGCCATTAACGCCCGTCCGTAGTAGTAGTCGACATCCGGCGGCACTTGAGAAAATTCAGCAGCTACTTCCAGATAAGCGACTGCCGTCTTACGATCCTTCGGAGAAGCCAGCATACAAACTCCGTACTTGTAGTAGCTGAGAGTGTCCGACTGATCCAAACTGATCAACTGGGAATAAAGCGGGGACGCAGAAGAATAATCCCGTTTCTGGAAAAAGGCGTCGGCTTTTTGCCGCAGCTCCGCAGAAACGTCTTGAGACTGGGACTGTGATTGGGAATCAGGTATACCCAGAAGCAAAGAAAGACCGAGTAATAAACCGATCTTGGTATGAAGGGAAAAAAGATTAGGCATGCTTACACGTATACTCAAAAAGTGCTTTTAGGGTTCCGCGGCAGGTTCCCCAATTTACATTTCAACCATTGGATTTTCAATGATTTATGAACGTAGCCACAAAGAGTGTATCGGCCTGATGTGAATAACCCGTCAGATAGCCCTGAAAGTCCGGCTTCCAGCCTGTTTTTGCTGTTATGAATTGGACCTGCTCTTCATTCTCCTGCCTAAAAACCGAACATGTTACATACACGAAACGTCCTCCCGGAAGCAATGCCGGGAAACAGTTCTCCAAAATTCGCCGCTGCGTCTCCACCATTCGCAGTATCTCGGCCTCTCCCGTAAATGAGCTCATCATTTCCGGGGTTCGGCCCCACGTTCCGGATCCCGTACAAGGCACATCAGCGATGATTCCGTCAAACCGCTTTTCGGGCATCGTATTCTCAGAAACATCCCAAGAAAAGGCCTCAAAAGCGGTGTGACCCGCCCTTTGAAATCGATTACGGAAATTTACCAATATACTTTCTCGAATGTCCGTAGCCGTCAGGCTGATTTCCGCAAAACGGTCCAACAGCATCAATGATTTCCCGCCGGATGCGGCACAAACGTCCCACCATTCCCCGACCGCATCCCCAAAATAATCTCCGACTAGCTGTGAGCTTCGGTCTTGAATCTCGAAACATCCAGAATGAAAGGTGTTAAGGTTATCCAGTGAGACCGAGGGTTCAAAGGACCAAGCATCGGATCGATCAGCGTCCTCCTCATGCAGTATTCCTCGTTCACGCAACTCCTGACGCACGACGTCTTCACGACCTGATCGTACCCGTATCCAGACGCGAGGCTGAATCAAGACGGAGCGAATGAACACCGAAGAATCCAAGTCGGAACTAATCCACGCGTTGGCCGGAAACAAATCCGTCTCACGAAAATCAGGATATCGTTTGGCGACTTCCGCTAATCGTCGATCGAACGTCAATGGTTCAGCATCCCAGCTGAACTGTTCCAACATGAATAGAAAAAACGAATTCTCCGTAGAGGCCGAGCATAGATAAAGGGCCATAGAGAGTCGTTCCTCAACGGGAAGACTATTAACGGCACGGCCTATTCTATACCAAGCATACACGGCATCACGAACGGTCCTACGGTCGCGGCTACCCATTTGGCGATGCCGATTGAAATAGACTTTCAGATGACGGTGCATAGGTACACCGGGTTGAAACGACTCGATGACTTCACGTATTTGCTCCAGCGTTCGGAATTCCCTCATAACAATTAACAGGCAACCGGTTGAATCGTATCTTTATTGCCTGTTGCAATATCTGCATTCCATGTGGCATTTTAGATGGATCTTCCTTTTGCTTGTGGCCATGAACTCCTGTTCATCTCAGCCTACCTCTAGTGAATCCACAGCACCCCCCGATGAATCCGTCATCGCGAGTCCCGACTCACTACCTCGCGGGGTCATCCTGAGCGGCCGCACCTCCGTGCTAACGGGTCGCTCCTACGCCTGTTACCTTCCCGCTAGCAATACCCAGGGTAAAAAGTCACCCGTTTTATTGTTCCTGGATCCCCATGCGGATGCCTCATTGCCCTTGGCACGGTACAGATCCCTGGCCGACAAATACGGCTTCTTCATGGTGGCCTCAGGCGACGTGCAGAACGGTTTATCGCTGGAAGAAACCTCCCGCATGGTCAGTGA
>CAYWDY010000035.1:7158-10540 GCA_964455985.1 uncultured Flavobacteriales bacterium | reverse complement strand
CGCCAACGGCATTTCACTGATCGGATTTTCCGGCGCAGCAAAGGCGGCCATGGCAGCGACCACCCAAGTCGGCAACATACTTTCCGTGGTGTATTGCGGTGCCGCCTTTCCACCCGGATCCATTACCCTTCCCGTACCCTCCTTGGGAATCACCGGACTGCAAGACATGAACATGAGTGAGGTGATTTATTTTTATACCTCAATCGACTCATCGAACCTGTCCCATAGCCTTTACCTGCACCAGGGAAAACACGAGTGGCCCGAGCCGGATGATTTCGAAGCGGCGGTGGCGTGGTGCCTTGCGCAGCAATGTCGGCAAACCGGAAGTTGCGATACGGCATCGCTCCGTACCCTGCAAGCCAGAAGCCTGTCAGGAATAGGCCGTGAATCGGATTTAGTACTCAAGAACATTCGTCTTCAGAATCATGTAATCACTTATAAAAATCTATTCGATACTAAGACGACAGAAAGCGAATTGATACGGCTGCAGCAATCGTCTGCTTTCCGAAGCGCGGATCAGGCCTTTGCTGCGTCCCTAAACCGGGAAATGCAGGAGCGAGCTATGATACAGGATGCGTTGGTTCAACGTGATCTGGCATGGTGGGATAATCAAATTCGAACGTGGCGCCACGCAGGACATGATCCGGTCAATGAACGCCTGTTGAGTTATGTATCTCTCGCTTGCTATGGGTATAGCCGGTCCAGTCTGCTTTCGGTCAGGCTGGACGAAGCGGACCACTATTTGTCCCTATACCAGAAAGCTGATCCGAAAAATTCCGAGTGGGCATTCCTGCGCGCCTGCTATTACGCTCAAAAAGGAATGCGGAACGAAGCGGTGAATTGTCTGAAAGAATCCGTTCGGTTAGGTCTTAAAGACCCGAACAAAATCCGGACGGAAAAGATCCTGGGTAATCTGATACAAGACGCAGAGGTAGCGGCCCTGATCCAAGGCCTTGATGATTGATCAGGGACGATGGCCTAATGCCGCCAATACCGAGTGCTCGATACGGCTATGCATGGACATGGTGTCTTGCCTATCAAACTTCTCACCGGTCACTTTTTCATACAGCTCTATGTACCTGTTTGAAATCGTTTCAACCCATTCGTCCGACATGTCAGGCACTACCTGTCCGGTCTTTCCTTGAAAATTATTGGCGATCAGCCACTGCCGAACGAATTCTTTGGAAAGCTGCTGTTGTGCCGTGCCGGAGCGTTGTCGCTCTTCATAGCCCTCCGCATGGAAATAGCGGGATGAATCGGGTGTATGAATTTCATCGATCACCAGGATTTGTCCGTCCTTCTTTCCGAACTCATATTTGGTATCGACCAGAATCAACTCCTGTCGGGAGGCCAGTTCGGTTCCCCGCTGATAGAGCGCACGGGTGTACGCTTCCATTTGCACATAATCCTCTTCACTGACAATACCTCGACGCAGAATCTCTTCCCGGGAGATATCCTCATCGTGCCCTTGCTCCGCCTTGGTGGTCGGCGTAATGATTGGTTCCGGCAATCGGTCGTTTTCCCGAAGTCCTTCCGGCAGTCGGACACCGCATAACTGCCGACGGCCTGCACTGTATTCGCGCCAGGCATGACCCGCCAGATACCCGCGAATGACCATTTCGACCCGCATCGCTTCGCACCGGTGGCCAATTGTGACATTAGGATCTGGAACCGAGATCACCCAATTGGGTGCGATATCTCGCGTGGCAGCGAGCATCTTGGCAGCAAGTTGATTCAATACTTGTCCTTTATAAGGAATGGCGCGTGGAAGAACGACATCGAAGGCAGAAATGCGGTCGGTGGCCACCATGACCAGTACATCTGAACCGATGGAATAAACATCCCTGACCTTGCCTTTATAGAAAGACGATTGACCGGGAAAATGAAAATCCGTGGAAGAGATCGCTTGATGCATAATAGTGTTGGATAGGCTCATGATCTCATCGGTCTTTGTTGTACGCTTCGACAATTTCGCGAACAAGGCGGTGTCGCACGACATCCTGTGCATCGAGGTATATAAAGTCGATGCCTTTTACGTTGGAGAGTATCTTGATAGCTTGGACCAATCCAGAGGGCTGGTTCTTGGGTAAATCGATCTGTGTTACGTCGCCGGTAACAATGAACTTAGCGGAGGGACCCATACGGGTGAGGAACATTTTCAATTGGCTCTCGGTCGCATTTTGGGCTTCATCGAGAATGACGAAAGCATTGTCCAACGTACGGCCTCGCATGAAAGCCAGCGGAGCGACTTCAATGATTCCGTTCTCGATATAGGTCTTGACCTTTTCACCTTGTATCATATCGTACAAGGCATCGTAAAGCGGACGCAGGTACGGATCGATTTTCTCTTTGAGATCACCGGGAAGAAAACCCAGGTTCTCCCCTGCTTCTACTGCCGGTCGAGTAAGGATGATGCGTTTGATTTCGCGGTTCTTGAGTGCGCGTACGGCAAGAGCAACCGCGGTATAGGTTTTACCCGTACCGGCTGGTCCGATGGCGAAGACGATATCGTTTTTTTCTGACGATTCAACCATGCGTTTCTGGTTGGCCGTCCGTGCACGGACCATGATACCGTTCTGTCCGAAGACCAACACTTCTCCGGTTTGTCCCGGCTGTTGCGGTTCCCTTGCGGATGAGTCTCCCAGAAAATGAGAGACATTATCCGGAGTCAGACTGCCGAACTTTTGGTAGTGTTGAATGAGTTTATTGATCTTCTCGCTGAAGATGTGGATATGCTTTTCGTCGCCGATGACTTTGATTTCGTTGCCGCGCGCTACCAGTTTGAGTTCCGGAAAATGCTTTCGGATGACCTCCAAATTGGCATCGTTGACTCCGAAAAACTCCACCGGGTTGAATGTATCGATGGGGATGATGACTTCGCTCACTGTATCTCTGCTTTCACCTGCCCTGCTCCGTAGAATGGTTATCCACAATCCGTGTGCGAAAGGAGGTCGGTTAATGAATCAATGCTACTTCAAAACTACCTACTTTTGAATTCATGACAGGAGCAAGTTTTCAACACACCGTTTCCTGAGGAGCGCGGCATGCCCATACTTACATTGACAACAGATTGGGGACTGCGGGACACGTATGTGGCTGTTTTCAAGGGCCTTCTATTGCGTCAGATTCCTGACATCACCTTGATCGACATTACACATCAGATTCATGTTCACGATAAGTTGTCGGCCGCTCATGTATTACAGAACAGTTATCCGCATTTCCCTCCAGGCACGATTCATTACATGGGCCTCCATCCCACCGACCCCGGATTCCGAAAAGATCCGAGGTACTTATTGATCCGAACGCAGGGACAATATCTGCTTGGAGCTGACAATGGAATTTTTTCCATGATCCTTCCTGAGAATGATAGGGAAGTTTGGCG
>CAYWDY010000035.1:0-7148 GCA_964455985.1 uncultured Flavobacteriales bacterium | reverse complement strand
TTACCTATCGATCGGGCATTATCACTGGAAGAATTGCAGCAGTTTTTGATCGGAACGATCGTACAACTTGTACGGGGCGTTCCGCCGGAGCAGTTGGGTGATCCGAACCCTGAATTGACCATTTCGTTGGTCAGCCATCCCCAGGGTGACCCAACCGGTAATCGCGGCAATGCCCGTTACGTCGATCATTTCGGAAACGTAGTATTCAATATTACGAGGGAGTTTTTCGAATCACACCGGAAAGGAAGACCTTTCACGATCCTATTACGTCGTGCCAACTACCGTATATCTTCC
Organism: uncultured Flavobacteriales bacterium; assembly: GCA_964455985.1. GTDB lineage: Bacteria > Bacteroidota > Bacteroidia > AKYH767-A > 2013-40CM-41-45 > Pollutiaquabacter. Next base: position 6,854 of record CAYWDY010000035.1, on the reverse strand, counting down.
CTAAGTATCAATTACCACGATGTTCCCGAAGGAGACTATCTGGCGATATTCAACCAAGATGGGTATCTGGAGGTAGCCATCAATACCGCTAATGCATCTCAACTGTTAGGATTAAAGGTAATGGACCCTGTACTCATCGAATTCCATGATCACGCGATTGGTTAAAATGACATTCCGGCCTGAGTGCCTGGATGAATTCAAGGAGCTTTTCGATTCCGTGAAGGACGCCATCGGCTCCTTTCCCGGCTGCCGGAGCGTATCGTTGTTGAAATCCTCCCAAAATCCGTGTATCTTATTCACAATCAGCATCTGGGATTCTCTTGAAGCCCTTGAAAACTATCGTCAATCCGAGTTATTTTCCCGTACTTGGAAGAAAACAAAAACCTTATTTTTACATGCTGCCGAAGCGTGGAGTTTGGAAAGCTGTGAATCTGGTACCTGAATATCCACCCCGGTTGAACCACTACAAACGAAGAGAGTATCTATCATTCGCAATTCAATAGCCTACGTTGACCCATAAACCCTTCAATTTTGCCCAATTTTTGGCGGAAATTGAACTAAAATAAGTTACTTTTATACACTGATCTTCAGCACGACATCAACAAACCTCAACTATGAATAACATGTACATGACGCGTCGTATTTCAACAGCAACCAATTGGCTGTGGGCTTTTGTCCTTGCCTTTTTGTTCACGGGTGGCATCCAAACCACCAAGGCCAGTCACCTCGCCGGAGCTGACTTGACCTATCAGAGCTTAGGCAACGGTACCTACCTGGTGACCTACACGTTTTACCGCGATTGTTTCGGTATCACGGCTCCCACCACGGCTTCGTTGACCTTGGAATCCAATTCCTGTGGCCAGGCTCCTCAATTCATTACCATGGATCAGGTTCCGGGTACCGGTCAGGAGATCACTCCTTCCTGCTCAACGACGGTTTCCACGTGTAACGGCGGTAGCTCTACCGGTATCCAGCAGTATCAATACACGGCATTGGTAAGCCTTCCTCAGGGATGCCCCGATTGGCACATGTACGTCAGCGACTGTTGCCGTAACGACGGTATTACAACCCTCCAGAATGCTAGCGGTGAGGGTTTGTATATCGATGCCTACCTGAATAACACGACCTCCGAAAACACATCTCCGGAATTCAACAACATTCCGATCGTATTCTTCTGTATCGGTCAGACCAACTACTTCAACCACGGTGCTGTAGACGTTGACGGTGATTCTTTGGTTTACTCCTTTATCACTCCTCGCAATGCGATTAATGATCCTGTCGTTTACAATGCCGGTTATTCCGTCTCCAATCCGCTTTCTTCAAATCCAGCTGCCACCATCGATGCTAACACCGGTGACATCGCTGTCACGCCTACCCAACAGGAAGTTGGTGTCATCTCTGTGGTTGTAGACGAGTACCGCAACGGCGTTTTGATCGGTCGTGTCATGCGCGATATCCAAGTCTACACCGTTGCTTGTTCAAACACGCTTCCGTCTTTGAGTGGTGTTAACGGTTCTACCGCTTACAACACTTCCGCTTGCGTGGGTGGTGCACCTTTCTGCTTCAACATCGTTTCTGCCGATAACAACTCCGGCGACTCCTTGTGGATGGATTGGAACAACGGTATCCAGGGAGCTTCCTTCGACCCAGGTTTTGGTCCTCGCCCGATTGGTCAGTTCTGCTGGTCACCTACCCCGGCTGATGCCCGTCCGAATCCGTATACCTTCACGGTTACGATTCACGACAACTCTTGTCCCTCGCCTGGTGTTCAAACCTACTCCTTCTCCATCCTGGTTTCTTCCCTCAACGTAACGGTTACTTCCTCACCGTCTGTTCGTTGCTACGGAGAAGCCACAGGTACAGCATCCGCCGTGGCCACAGGCACAGGTCCTTTCACCTACCTCTGGATGCCTGGTCAGTTGACCACCCAATCTGTTTCCAACCTTCCTGCCGGCACTTACACGGTAGATATCGTTGACGGTACAGGTTGTGCAGGTTCTCGCACCTTCACCATCACTGAGCCTCCTGCTTTGACGCTCAACCTCTCTGGAACCAACTCCCAGTGTCAGGGTGGTCCTGGATCTGCAACTGCAGTAGTTGGCGGTGGTACTCCGCAGTACACCTACTCATGGAATACCACTCCGGTCCAAACCACAGCTACAGCTTCTAACCTCACTCCCGGCAACTATTCGGTGACCGTCCTTGACGCCAACCAGTGTCGTATCCGCGGATCCGTAAGCGTAACAGGAAGCAATCCGGTTATCGCTTCCCTGAATGTTACCCCGGCATCCTGTGCTGCCAACGACGGCGCCATTGACGTGGTCGTTACCAGTGGAACGGCTCCATTCACCTACGATTGGAATCCGAACGTTAGCACCACCAGCTCAGCCACCGGCCTGACCGTTGGTATGTATGACGTAACGGTAACCGACAGTGCTGGTTGCTCTACGACTCTGTCCGGAACGGTGAACTCTTCTGGTATTACCGCTTCTGTTACCAGCTCTACCGATGCTACCTGCTCCAACTCTGAAGACGGATCCGCTACGGTGGTCGCTTCTGGCGGTCAGGCTCCTTACTCGTACTTGTGGATGCCTAACGGCGACACGACAGCCACGGTGAACACCTTGGCTCCGGGTAGCTATTCCATCCTGGTTACGGACTACTTAGGTTGTTCTACCTATGCCTTTGTAACCATCGGCTCACTGCACAACTCACCCAACGTGAATCTGGGTCCGGACTCCAACGCTTGCGTGGGATCATCCGTCCTCCTCGATGCGGGCGCTGGTACTGGTTACTCTTACCTGTGGTCTGACAACTCCACCGGACAAACGTTGAACGTTTCAGCTGCTGGTACGTATTCCGTACTTGTTACGGATGGCAACGGTTGTCAGAGCTTCGATGCTATCACGGTCAATTTCATCAACTGCGCCAACAATCCTTCCAACCAGCCTGTCTCCGCTGGTCCTGGCAACCAAGCTTTCGGCGTATATCCGAATCCTGCCCGCGACCGCGTTGATGTGACCATCTCCCGTATCCGCAACACCGTAGTTAAAATCACCATCAACGACCTTCTAGGCAATAAGGTATTCTCTAGTGTTGAAACGGCTGACTACAATTATTCCCGCTCCATCGATATCCGTCAGTACTCTGCCGGTGTTTACATGATGAAAGTGGAATACGGTAATGAGACCAAGGCTATCCGCCTGATCAAAGAATAACCCATCCATAACCTGCTTTCCAAGGCTGCCCCAATCGGGCAGCCTTTTTTTGTGCTATGCTGTAATTAACTACCATTTTTTACCAAGAAATGCATGTCGTTTGCCCCATGAAAAGTGGACACTGGCATCCATAAAGTCCCCGAAAGCGGAATATTATTGAGCCTTGGGCACCTCCAGAGCTACTTTGGGGTATGTCCAAAAGCAATACCTGGAAGTCGACCTTTTCAAGAATCAGACCTTTTCTGATGGCCTTCCGATTGATCGTTGTTTCCTTCATGGCAAACGGGGGCAATCTCGCTGGTTCGGATATGCATTATGAATCCATGGGGAATCAGGAGTATCGCATCACGTATACACTCTATACTGACTACCCCACCTCTGCTCCAGGCCGTCAAGCCGTATTGGAAATCAAGTCCGAATCTTGCCATCAGTATTTTACCGGCTTGCTCACCCGTAACGACCAAGCCAGCCGATTGCTGGAAAACAGCTGTTCCACTTCAACCGGAATTTACCAATGGGTATATGAGGGGGCAATTCACCTGCCGATGACGTGTCCGGACTGGACCCTTTCCGTTTCGGAATGTTGCCGTAGAGCTGATATTGCATCCATACAACATCCGGAAGTGTCGGCACTCTATACCTATGCCGAATTGGATAATACAGCAGGAGAATTCAGTTCAGCTAAGTTCAACAGTCTCCCTTGGTTCACGTTGCTGGCTGGACAACCGAATCAACTTCTATTGGATGTGCAAGCGACGCCTTTGCTGGGGCTTCAGGTCACTTTAACTACGCCCAGGGAATCGGAATTGAATGCTGTGAGCTACAACAACGGTTATGACCGCGAAAATCCAATCCAACTATCAGAACCCATTCAACTGGAAGTTGGAAAGCGTACCGTACGTTTTACACCAAGGACCGCAGAGACAGGACTGATCGCTTTTGAAGCGGCCACCTCCTATCAGGGACGTGTCGTAGGCAAGGTACGTCGGGAAATGCGTATCAGCAGTCTTGCCTCCGGCAATCATTTACCCACATTAAGTGGCGTAGACGGCACCAGCGATAGGGACCCTTGGGTTTGCGCAGGTGCTACTGTATGTATGGATTTCTTTACGGAGGATGCGGATGTTACCGACCATGCAATCGTCAGAGTACTGAAAGCGCCTCAAGATGCCATCGTACAACTCGAAGAAGGCAGCCAAGCATCTATTCACTTTTGCTGGACACCTTCTGAATCCTTAACCCAGGGCACAACAGAATCCTTGCTGATCGGCGTGTCAGACGACCGTTGTCCGGGAGGAGTCGAGCAGGTGTTTCCAATCACGTTTCATATCCGCAATATTGAAACAGAACTCAGCACTACTCCCGTCACGTGCCTGGGTCGAAATGACGGTTCAGCCTCTGTCCTAGCTAACGGAACTACAGGCACTGTGCATTATTTCTGGACTCCTTCAGGACTTTCAGGACGCAGCGTCACCGGACTGCCAGCCGGCACCCAAACGGTGACCGTAGTGGATGAATCGGGATGCAGTTTTAATGCGCAAACGGTAGTTGACGGTCGGGAAGGTTTTGATCTACTTTCCTCTACCGTTACTCCGTCGTTGTGCTCAAATAGCAATGAGGGTTCTATAAACCTTCACTTAGCTAAGCCTTCTTCGGACTATCAGATCGACTGGAGTCCCTCGATGCAACACGACGCTACTGCGTCGAGTCTGTTGCCTGGAATCCACACTGCCGATATACTCGACCATTCCACCGGATGCCGCATCCGTCGCACGTTCACTGTCGGTTATGATCATGTTGCCCCTAGCATCTCGTTGGGCGAGAACAGGTCATCGTGCCTGGGAAGATCCGAGGAGTTGACCCCGGGTGCAGGGCTTGGCCTCTACCAATGGAACGACGGATCCACGTCCCCAACGTTGAGCGTGACCCAATCCGGTACGTACACCGTGGAAGTAACCGATGCCCACGGATGCCTGGGCTTGGCTTCGGTGTCGCTTGAGTTCAATTCATGCACGTCGGTTCCCGAAATGAATACAGGAGCGGCCATGTCCATTTACCCGAATCCCGTAGAACATCAGCTGCACGTCGATTTCGGCAGCCTATTGCATCGCGAAGCCCGGATGGTGATAACGGATGTTTTGGGACACGAATGGCTGACACTTCCTGCAGAATCGCATTCCTCGACCGCAGTCATTCCTGTAGATAACCTGCAATCCGGTGTCTATCTGCTTTTCCTCGAGGAACATCCAAGCGGTGCCTTGCGGTTCATCAAACAGTGAGTAAAAGTTGCTGGCACGAGGATCTTCCGAACGGATAAAAACCGTTATTTTTGGGCTTCGTGCACGCCCTTTGTAAAAAAGAAGTCAACGGTTTTTTTGCGACGCTGAGCGGATATGTCGTACTGACAATCTTTCTGGCTGCCAACGGTCTGTTGCTTTGGATCATTCCCGACACGGAGTTCAATATCCCGGATTCCGGATACGCCACGTTGGACGGATTATTCATCCTCTCTCCTTGGCTGTTCCTTTTCTTGATCCCCGCCATTACGATGCGGATGTTCGCCGAAGAGAACAAGACGGGAACGATCGAGTTGCTGATGACCAGGCCGTTGACGGATTTCCAAATCGTATTTGCCAAATACCTGGCCTCGGTATTTCTGGTCGTTGTAGCGCTACTTCCCACGCTCATCTACTACATCAGCATCTACCGACTCGCTTCACCATCGGGTAATGTCGATTCAGCCGGAATCGCCGGATCTTACTTGGGACTGCTATTCCTGAGCAGTGGATTTTGCGCCGTCGGGGTTTTTGCTTCAGCCATTTCCAACAATCAGATTGTCGCCTTTCTGGTAGCCCTGTTGACTTGCTTCTTCCTGTATTTCGGATTCGACGCGTTGAGCACGCTAAGCAGCCAGCAATGGTTGAATAATCTGATTGCCCGATTAGGCATGAGCGACCATTATGCCGCCCTTAGTCGCGGAGTAATCGATACCAGAGATGTCGTCTACTTCCTTTCCGTGACGGTTTTCTTCCTGATGTGGACACGTTTCATCCTTGAAAAAAGAAAGTGGTAACCCATGGCTCGTAAGGATATCCGCTTCTCCAGTTACCTCCACCTGTTTTCGGGTCTGCTTCTCTTAGTCGCGTTGAATGTGCTGTCGGGATACTGGTTTCACCGCTTTGACCTGACCTCGGAAAACCGATTCTCCATCTCGCCTTCTACGCAGCGCCTTGCGACAGGCCTGAAGGATGTGGTGTATGTGAAAGTGTACCTGGACGGCGACTTGCCTCCGGGCTTCAAACGTCTGCGTAACTCCACGCGGGAATTGTTGGATGAATTACGGATCCACGCCGGCGATAATATCGAATACGAATTCATTGATCCGGCATCCGGGCAGGATGAAAAATCGCGCCTGGAACTGTACAAGCAGCTGGCCACCAAAGGTCTCTTCCCGACAAATCTGGAAGTTCAAGGCGAAGGAAAAAAGTCGGAGAAAATCATATTCCCCGGAGCTTTGGTTTCCTACAAGGGACAGGAGATTCCTTTGCAGTTGCTCAAGAGCCAGCTCGGCAGTGCGCCCGAAGTGATGCTGAATAATTCCGTAGAAGGATTGGAATATGAATTTGCCAGCGCGTT
>CAYWDY010000034.1:0-13455 GCA_964455985.1 uncultured Flavobacteriales bacterium | reverse complement strand
CAAAGGCAAATCCGTCACGCTGGGCATCGTTCGAAACAGCGATACCTTGATGATCCAGCCGGTCGTGAATGATTCCGGTATCATCGGCATCACCTACCACAGCGATTACGGAACCTACCCGCTCACGGAATACAGCCTTGGCTCCGCCATCAGCTTCGGAACTTCGGATGCCATGGAAGCCATCGCCTCGAACGTCAAAGGACTCAAACAGATCTTCACCGGTAAAGAAAAAGCCAGTGAATCGGTACAAGGCCCCATCGGCATCGCCAACATTTACGGCGGCATTTGGGATTGGAGACGCTTCTGGGCGATCACCGGTCTGCTCTCCATGGTACTGGCATTCATGAACATCTTACCCATTCCTGCGCTGGACGGCGGACACGTACTGTTCCTGTTGGCTGAAGTCGTCAGTGGTCGCAGACTCCCCGACAAATTCTTGGAAAAAGCTCAGATGGCCGGTATGATCATCCTTCTGTCGCTTATGGCCTATTCGTTGGGTAACGATATCTGGAAGCATCTTATCAACTGAGGTCTGTCATTTATCCGCTGACCTGGTAAGTCGGATCGTTGGCAGAATGTGCGATCATTGCATCATGCGCATCCTGTTTCTCGGTATCCTCTCAACTGTATTGGCATTATCCGTTTCGGCTCAGTCGAACGTGATCGTCATTCCTTACCAGTCCGCCATGCACCTCTCGGATGCAGATGCGGAGATCGCCCAAAATTCAGACATGGATATGGGAGCGGTGCGGCAAGCCTTTCGCGACGGACTGATGAAACAACTGCGCGCCAAACTGAGTCCGATGTATGACGTGACGATCCTGAACAGTGATTTTGTCGGTAACGACGAAGACGAGGGAGCGCTGCTCTACCGATCGGTGTTTTTCCAACAAGACTCGATATGGCCCCTTTCTCATCCGCACAACGATTCCTTACTGGCGATGAAGCAGGTTTTTTATTTACAGAAAAAGAAAAAAAAGCCGGTCGAGGTCAAGTATATGAATGTGGGTTTTTACGACCAGGGATTGATCGCCGAACTCGGACGGAAACATGATGCACAGTGGTTTCTGTTCTTGAATGAACTGGATATCCGCACGGATGCGGAAGATTGCAAAGATCCCGCAGGAAACACGTGCGACCGGGAAATACGTGTACACTACTCTATCTTCGACCGTTCAGGAAAACAGGTGCATGGCGATCTCGCCATCGCTCACACAACGACGGATGTGGCTGATGTACGTCAAATCGTACAGGTTTGTATGCCGCGTATCGCTGATTATATCCTGGCTTCAGTACCTCGTTGAGTCGGCCGTGAGCCGATAGAGGTGCATGTTGGACGCAGAATAGGTCGGTTGGACATCTGTAATCGTTGAATCATCCCACACCAACAAGTACTGTGCTCCCAGTGCTATTGCTTTGTGTCGCTCCATCGGATTCCGGTCATCGCAAGAACCGAAATAAGGAACGCCATTGATGGAGGTAATCATCAGGGATGATGAATACCGATGGCGGAAGTCGCTGTTGGACAGCCGCGATACAACCGGGCCATCGATTCGATTTCGCTCATGAATTTCGCGAGCGGAATGATATACGATTCGGTCGTCGCTGTAGGTTTTTGTCAAGGTGTTGATTGGATGTCGGAATGCCTCTGCCAACTGAACCATGCTACGAGGAGCATCATCCGAAAACAGTATTTCCTTCACAGGGCGCTTGACCGCCCAAATCACCAACAATAGTCCAAGCACCAAACGAAAGCGCTGAAATTTTTCCGGTAAGGAATCCAGCGCCAATCCGCTTGCGAATAAAAGCAAGAATGTGGCCAGCCACGTATAACGCGTGTGGAATAAGATAAGCGCATCGCCGCCGTCCATCAGCATCAGGAAGCAGGCCGAAAAAAACACTGCGGGATTACGAAGAGTGAGGTTCGAACGATTAAAGTAAACAGCCAGGAACACCAATACCAAAACAAACAGGCCGAATTGATTCCTGAAATCGAAATACCATTCCGATTGAAGATTGCGCACCACAGCGTCCATCCATTGTTGTCGATCGGCGGAATGCTGAAAGGGTTTTAAGGGTGTCACAGCGACTTGTCGCAGCGGCTCCTCCCAAGCCGAACTGGCGTTGGAATCAAGAGGTCTTAACGGTCCGTCGGTGAGCACCGGCAAGCGGATGATCTCACCCGGTCGGGGCATCACCTCCCGGGAGAAATTAAACCGAGCGGATTCATTAATGGTGAATCGGCCGTAATGCTGGCTGATCAGAAAAATCCATGGGGCGACGAGAAGAAGCAGGATACCCAGAATCGAAACAGTACTTTTCCATTCTGCTTTTTCGTGGCGACGAAACCAATACCGGCAACCCATGACGGCTAAAAAGAACGGTAACCCGAATGCTTTGGTGAAATAAAGCGCTGCACCGGTCAGGGCTATGCGCCCTACGGATGTCTCTCCTTTCACCAGCATCCTGAACAAATACAACGAAACCACTAAAAACATCAAGTCGGCGGTCAGGGTCAGGAACGCATAAGAAAGCAGAAAGGGAATGGCTGCCCACGTCAATAGCTTGCGATAAGTGGTATTAGCCAGCGATGCCGACACAACGCTTTGCCACAATATCAAGGCAGCAGCTCCCAGTAAAACCTGGGTGACTTTGAACACCGCCAGCGGTTCGAAGCCTGCCCAAAGGGCGGGAGCCATAAGTAACGGAAGTCCCGGGCCCCAATACCCGTTCAGGGCACTGCTCCAATCCCCTTCCACCCAGTGACGGGAAAGACTGAGATACTGGAAAGCATCCGGATTATTGACGTAGTAAAAGAGGAAAGGCCATAGCACCGATGCAACCAGCAGATAGATGGCGACTTGTATTCGATTCACGTAGCGGTGCATGGGTCGAATTTACATGGAAAATACCATTCGACACCTCTTCGGAATTGCCTACCTTTGCGGTATATTCATCATCCCCCTTACACCATGAAAAGTGAAACAACGACGGCTTCGGAAAGTGGCATCCGGGCTGCGCTCAAATCCTTAGGTATTCAATCCATGAATGCCGGTACCGGCACAGGCACCCAGTGGGTGTCTTCCAACGGTCCGGTTCTGGAATCGTATTCACCGGTCGACGGACAACTGATTGGTTCGGTCCATCAGTCGACAGAGGAAGATTACGAAAACACGATTCGTACTGCTCAAGAAGCATTCAAGACTTGGCGCATGATGCCTGCCCCGAAACGCGGAGAGATCGTCCGACAGATCGGTGAGGAATTGCGCAAATACAAAGAGCCGCTCGGACAGCTTGTTTCCTACGAAATGGGAAAAAGCCTCCAGGAAGGCTTGGGTGAAGTTCAGGAGATGATTGACATCTGCGATTTTGCCGTAGGCTTGTCGCGTCAACTATATGGTCTGACCATGCACAGCGAACGCCCCAGACACCGCATGTACGAACAGTGGCATCCCCTTGGTATCGTGGGTATCATCTCTGCCTTTAACTTCCCCGTGGCTGTTTGGAGCTGGAATGCAGCGATCGCCTGGGTGTGCGGCGACGTTTGTGTTTGGAAGCCAAGCTCAAAGGTTCCCCTTTGCGCCATCGCTTGCCAGAATATCATCAGCAAAGTATTCCGAGACAACCACGTTCCCGAAGGCGTCAGCTGTGTCCTTGTAGGTAATCACGTCGGCGACCGCATGAATCAGGATACGCGTGTACCGTTGATTTCATTCACGGGTTCCACACGTATCGGACGTCGCGTAGCCGGCTCGGTCGCTCAACGCTTTGGCCGAACCATTCTGGAACTCGGTGGAAACAATGCCATCATCGTTTCCGAACACGCCGATCTCAACATGGTGCTTGTCGGAACCGTATTCGGTGCTGTCGGTACTGCCGGACAACGCTGCACGACGACACGTCGTTTGATTGTCCATGAAAGTATTTACGACAAAACATTGAACGTACTTCGTAACGCCTACGGACAGCTCAAGATCGGTGATCCATTGGATTCCAAAAACCACGTTGGACCACTCATCGACAAAGGTGCCGTTCAACAATACCTGGATGCCATCGAACACGCCAAGAAAGAAGGCGGAAAAGTCGTGGTGGAAGGCGGTGTACTCTCCGGTGCAGGCTACGAAAGCGGTTGCTACGTCAAGCCTTGCATCATCGAAGCGCAGAATCACTTCAAGATCGTACAAGAAGAAACCTTCGCTCCGATTCTCTATGTGATGAAATATTCGACCGTCGAAGAAGCGATTGCGATGCAGAACGATGTTCCTGAAGCACTAACCTCCGAGATCTTCACCTCACACATGCGTGAAATGGAACAATTCCTTTCCCACGAGGGTAGCGACTGCGGCATTGCCAACGTGAACATCGGAACCAGCGGAGCCGAAATCGGCGGCGCCTTTGGCGGTGAAAAAGAAACCGGCGGTGGTCGGGAGTCCGGATCGGATTCCTGGAAAGCCTACATGCGCCGGCAGACCAACACCATCAATTACTCGACCAGCTTGCCTTTGGCTCAAGGCATCAAATTCGATATCTGATTCCCTCCTCAGTCACCAACGAAAGCAACCCCCGGGTTGCTTTTTTTTACTACGAGAATATGAAACATCTACTCCTGATTGTTCTTCTGATCATCGGTACCAGCCTTTCCGCGCAGTCGGTACTGGAAGAAGGTATATGGCATGCTGAAATTCAACTGAACGATTCCGTGAACTGTCCGTTCATCCTTACGACGAAAGACGGAAAAATGGTTGTAGAAAATGCCGAAGAGAAAATCGTAATCACTGATATTGTCTTCCGCGAAGATTCCGTATTCGCCCGATTCCCCGATTATGACTCGGAACTTCGGTTTACCAACCTCGGGCCGGTGCTGGCGGGTGATTTCATCAATCACTCCAGACCCACGAACAACCTATTTTATTTCCGGGCCATCAAGGACATGCCTTATCGGTTCAGCGTGCAAGCCGCTGCTCCGACTAGAGATATTTCCGGTCGATGGAAACTGGTGTTTGACAGCGAAACGGGCATCGACAAGGTCAACGTGGCGGTCTTCAAACAACAAGGAAACCGCGTAACAGGAACCGTACTGACGGCCACCGGCGACCATAGGTTTCTGGATGGCGAGCTAAGCGGCGACAGACTTCGCCTGAGTACGTTCAACGGGGCCTTCGTCATGGTGTATGAAGGTCGACTGCAAAGCGACGGTACACTCAAGGGTGATTTTTATTCGGGAAGGCATGGTCACGACTCGTGGATGGCGTTGCAAGACAGCAGCGTTTCCCTTCCTGATGCGGCCTCCATCACGTTTCTGAAGCCGGGCTATCATTCCTTTGATTTCAACCTCCCCGATCAAGATGGAAACCGTTGGAGCATGAAGGATTCCCGGTTCAAGCAAAAGGTCGTCGTGGTTCAGCTGATGGGAACCTGGTGTCCGAATTGCCTGGATGAAACCGCCTACCTCAGCGAATACTACGCCATGAACCGAATGAAAGGAGTGGAAATGATCGCTATCGATTTTGAACGTGTCACCGATTCCGTAAAAGTCTGGAATTCGATACGACGGATTCAAAAACGATTCAACATGGACTATCCGATTGTGTACGGCGGAAGTTCAAACCGCGACTCGTCTTCAGCCGTCTTGCCGATGATAAGTCAAGTCAATGCGTATCCGACCACCCTCATCCTTGACAGGAAGGGAGATGTAAGAAAGATACACACAGGCTTTTCAGGACCTGCCGCTAAGGAAGAATACGCTGCGTATAAAAAGGACTTCGAGTCCTTCATGGATTCCTTGTTACAGGAAAAGTAATTCACCAAGTCATCAATTGTCGCGCTTGACGCGACCCGTCTTGTTCAAGGCCTCTACCCTGCTCTTCACGTGCAGTTTTTCGTAGATGTTGTAGATGTGCGTCCGGATCGTATTGATGCTGACAAACAAGGCCTCGGCGATTTCTTTGTTGCGATAGCCTTTGGATAAAAGATCCAGGATTTCGTTTTCACGAGGAGTAAGTCCTGCATTCTCAGGAATGGAGCTGTCCTGTTCCTGATGGAATGAAAGAACGACTTTACGAGCGACCGCAGGACTCAAGGGAGAACCTCCGTTCACCAGATCGATAATGTGATCGCAAATGCCGTCTTTGGCGTGATCATGCAGCAAGTATCCGTTAGCCCCGGCCTTCAGCGTCTCGAATATCAATTCTTCCTCGTCATGGATAGTCAATACAAGTATTTCGATGGCAGGATGCCCGTTCCTGACGTTTCGGATGAAGGAAGCACCATCAGCATCGGGAAGTTTAGCCTCTGTGATGATCACATGTACGGGCGAACTCTCCAAGTGTGCCAGAGCGGTTGATGAATCAGAAAAAAAACTGCATGAAATGGCAGGGTTGGCAAACATCAAATGTTGAAGTTCTTTCCTCTTCTCCGAATTCCCATCAATCACCGCTACGGTGATTCGATTTTCCAAGTTCATAGTAAAGCTTTAAAAGCGTGAAGCAAATGTAAAAATCGGATTCCTGAATTACCTACGAGATTATAATGAGAATTGAACGGGTTTTCAACGAAAATCCCACTTGCTCATGTCTGGAATTTTTTGTTCCTTAAATCCCTTGTTTTTACCTACGTAGTTCTACTTACCCTAACCCCTATCACGGTTCCATCATGAGAAAACCCCTACTGCTGATTTTCCTTTTGTTGGCGAGTTCATTCGTTGCTTCGGCACAATGCACCACGACGAACGCTACCGGCTGCCAGTGCAAGGATGCCACACAGACCGACTGCGATCTGTTGCCGGATATCGAGATCGGACACCCTCCGTTCTACGAGATCGACGCCACGTATGGAATCATCGAATATTCCCAAACAGGCAACGGTGTGGACAATGGTCGCTTGAAAATATCCGTATCCACACCAAACACCGGACACGGACCACTAGAGCTCCGGACCACCAACATTTTCATTTGTGGAACCGACACCTTCGTTGGCTCAGCTCCGTCGATCTGTCCGGACGGAATCTCATACCCGGGAATTCTGATCAACCAGCGCGTCTACCACAAGAACGGTTCTACCATGACCTATTACGACCGGGCTGCCGGTACGATGACCTACCACCCCACTCACGGTCACATGCACGTGGACGATTGGGGAACGTACACCTTGCGCGAACAGGATGTGAATGAACCCAACCCTCTGAATTGGCCGATTATCGGAAGCGGCACCAAGCTCGCCTTCTGCGTGATGGATTACGGCACCTGCGACGGCGGTTCTTACCAGAACCATTGCTTGGACACCTCGGGAAATCCGATGAACAGCAGTTCGCTTTTCCCCAACTACGGTCTCGGCGGTGGTGGCTATAATTGCTCCCCTACCGTTCAGGGTATCAGCTCCGGCTATCTGGATATTTACTGGACATCGCTCGATGGTATGTGGATCGATATTCCGGCAGGTATTTGCAACGGCAACTACTGGATCGTCACCGAAGTGGATCCGAATCATAATTTTCTGGAAGAATACGAAAACAACAACTTCTACGCCGCTCCTGTGACCTTGCAGCGTCAAGAACCAAACCCAGGTGTGGTTCCGATCACGTTGTCCATCTCCAATTCCAAGCTGGCGCTCTGCCCAGGTGAAAGCACAGTGCTCACCGCCGGAAGCAGTGTTCCCGGTGTCAGCTACCAATGGATTACCGGAGATACCACCGCCTCAATCACAGTAACCCAACCGGGCACCTACACCGTGAACATTACGAATGCCTGCGGAAGCGGCACCAGTGTTCCTGTTACCATTACCGGATTAACGGCCCCTGCTGATCCTATAGCTGTAGTCGATACCATCCAGACACCGGGAATCGCTAACCTGTCCGCCACGGGTTCAGGCACGTTGACTTGGTGGGATGCTCCTAGCGGAGGCTCTCAGTTGGGCTCCGGTAACACGTTCACCACGCCATTCATCAACACTACGACTACGTATTTCGTACAGGACGAAGTCGTACATCCCGGTCAACAGTTTCAGGTGGGACCGGTAGATAATACGGTCTTAGGCGGCGGCACGAGCTCTACCTCCTCACAAGCCTTGATTTTCGACTGTATCAATCCGTTCACGTTGCACGCCGTTACCGTATATGCCACTACACCCGGAACGCGAACGATTATCCTGCAAGACGCTAATGGTATCACCCTTCAGTCGGCCGTAGTGACCGTCGTAGCGGGTGCGAACACCTTGGTGCTCGATTTCCCCGTGACACCGGGAACGGGTTACCAGCTGACCCGCACGGGCGGTGAGCTTTTCCGAAACAACGCCGTTACCACCAACGGTTATCCATTCACCATTCCAGGATTCTGTACCATCACCGGCTCTACTGCTGGTAACGCCTACTACTACTTCTTCTACAACTGGGATGTACGTCTGCCCGACAATTCCTGCACCAGCTCACGCGTTCCGGTCCAGGCCGTGGTCGAATCTCCCAACAACTTCGCCGATATTTCCTCCGTACAGTCACTTCGCGTGTACCCTAACCCGGCTCGCGACATGTTCACGGTAGCTTTCAACTTGGATAACGGTAACGAAGTACAACTGGAACTTCTGGATGCCATCGGTAACGTGGTTTCCCACCGCGACCTGAAATCCGGAAATACAAGCTATCAAGAAACCTTTTACACCGGAGGATTGGCACGCGGTATCTACAGCGTACACCTGCTATCCAACAACAAGAACTATTACCACAAGTTGGTGATCCAATGATCAAGTTCTCAGGCTTGAAAAAGGGAGGACAAGTGCCTCCCTTTTTTTTCCCAACAACTTCTCCGAAAATGTCCATTTCCCGTTCCCTTCTTTCCACACTGATGGCTCTGGTCATCATCGGAAATCTATCGGCACAACCGGTCATCAATTCCTTCAACCGGTTCAACTCTCCCTTGCCAGACAATACCTGTCGGGCTATCGCCGTGGATCACCTGGGCCGTAAATGGTTTGGTACGGATTATGGGCTGGCTATTTACGATGACGTGAGTTGGACGGTGTACACGACCATGAATTCCGGGCTCACCGACAATTCCATCAAGGACATCACCTTCGACAGTCAGCACCGTGCTTGGATCGGTACTCAGTTGGGAGGCATCAATATATTCGACGGAACACAATGGAGCTCATGGAACACCTTGAATTCCGGAATAAGCTCGGACTATGTGCGACACATTGAACTGGACCGCTTCGACCATGCTTGGGTGTGCACCAACAACGGGTTGAATTTCTTTGATGGAACCAATTGGACCGTCTACAACATGTCCAACTCAAACCTTCCGGTCGACAATATCTCCGTGCTGGCCATCGAATCGGATTCTCTTCGCTGGATTGGTACGGTGAATGGAGGCTTTGTAAAAATGCAAGACACGGCCTTTACCGTGTATGACCATTATGTAGCGCTGTTCCCCGACAACACCATCACGGATATTCTGATCGACTCGTCGGATATCAAATGGACGACTTGTCCTGCCGGATCGCTGGTTCGTTTTTACAACGGTGCGTTTTTCGCGTATAACACCGGTAGTTCCATGATTCCGACCAATACCCTTACCACCTTGGCGGCCGATTCCATGCAGAATTTCTGGATCGGCTCATTCGATAAGGGGTTGATCAAGCGTTCCGGAAATTTCTTTTACAACTGGGATACCCAGAATTCCGCGATGCCCGATGACCTGGTCTACTCCGTAGCGGTGGAACGAAATGGCGTGGTTTGGTGCGGTACAGAGACTCAAGGTGTCGTCCGATTCGAAGAAAACACTTCATCTGTCCATGAAACACCGATGGACTATTCTGGCATAAGCGTTTATCCTAATCCCTGTCATCAGCACCTCCAGGTCGCCATGAATGATTCTCCGTTGCAGCGGTGGTCGATGTACGATATGCAGGGAAGACAAGTGCTCGCAGGAGAAGAGAATGGTTCGCTTCGAGCCCGTATCGATTTGTCTTCGTTGGAGGCGGGAGTCTACTTCATGAAGGCTTACTCCGACGGCGGCGTATTCGAATCGACCGTCATCAAGACTGGCGGAAATCAGGAGTGAGCCGGTTGGTAGCGATCTAGTACTTCGTCCAAGATGGCGTGCAGCTCATCGATGTCTTCGCTGGTGACTAGTCTCGTACGATAGTCTTTGAAGTGATCCAACCCTTTGAAGTAATTGCTGTAATGCCTGCGCATCTCAAAGATACCGAGGCGCCCCAACTTCCACTCGATGGACTTCTGTAGATGAACGCGGCACATGTCGACCCTTTCTGCAATGGTGGGTGGAGCATGTGACGTACCGTGTTCGATAAAGTGTTTTATCTCACGAAAAATCCAGGGATAACCGATGCTTGCTCTTCCGATCATGACGCCGTCTACTCCGTAACGCTCTTTCATCAAGATGGCTTTTTCCGGCGAGTCCACATCTCCGTTACCAAAAATCGGGATGCGCATCCGTGGATTTCGTTTCACCTCGCCGATCAATGTCCAGTCGGCAGGGCCTTTATACATCTGCTTGCGCGTACGGCCGTGAATGGTCAACGCTTGTATACCGATGTCTTGAAGGCGTTCCGCTACATCCACGATATTCTTCGTAGAGTCATCCCAACCTAATCGGGTCTTCACCGTGACCGGAAGCTTGACGGCCTTGACGATTTCTTCGGTCATCCGCACCATTTTGGGGATATCTTGCAATAGAGCTGCACCGGCGCCTTTGCAGGCGACCGCTTTTACCGGACATCCATAATTGATGTCAATGAGATCTGGTTGAGCCTCTTCAGCGATCAAGGCAGCTTCCCGCATGGAATCGATCGAACCACCGAATAGCTGAATACCGATCGGACGTTCGTATTCGAACACGTCCAATTTCTGTATGCTCTTGGCGGCATCACGGATCAATCCCTCGCTGGAAATGAACTCCGTGTACATCAGGTCGGCGCCATTCTGCTTGCAGACATAACGGAACGGCGGATCGCTCACGTCCTCCATGGGAGCAAGCAACAACGGAAACGCCGGAAGCCGGATGGGGCCTATCATCGAGCAGAGGGATATTTGTACTTATCTTTCGTCAAATTTACGACAATATGAAGCTCCGGGCAATTTGGAAAGAGTACAGTCCTTACTCCAAAATGGTGATTACGGTAGGTGTGGTGCTGGTATTCACCACGTTGCTCACCGTTATCGCGACCGCGTTGGCCGCAGCGCTTTACGGAATTCAGGTGGATTCTCTACCCGCTTTGATGGGTGATTTGTCTAATCCTGTCGGTATTTCCATCATGAAAATCGTACAGGCCGCTTCGTCGTTAGGCGTGTTCGTGTTTCCAGCCTTGTTTCTTGGATTCGTATTCAGCGATTCGGTGCGTGAATTCCTGAGCTGGCGAAAGCCGGCTGATGGCATGCTTTTACTTTGGGCATCCGGTATCATGCTCCTGGCATTGCCCGCCATCAATGCGATGGCCGAGTGGAATAACGCAATCCGTCTTCCAGATTTTCTGGCAGAGTTGGAACAGGCTATGCGTGCTACGGAAGACCGGGCCGCTGCGATCACCGAGGCCTTCATGGTCATGAACGGCGCGAAAGCACTGGGGGTGAATATCGTGGTCATCGCCCTGCTGCCCGCCCTGGGCGAAGAGCTCCTTTTCCGGGGTGTCCTACAACGGATTTTTTCGTCGTGGTCCGGTAACCGCCATACGGGTATTTGGGTAGCTGCTTTCCTCTTCAGTGCGATGCATATGCAGTTTTACGGTTTTTTTCCGCGTATGCTTCTCGGCGCGCTGTTCGGATATTTTCTGGTATGGAGTGGTTCGTTGTGGGTGCCGGTGATCGCGCATTTCGTGAATAATGCCACCGCTGTACTGCTGATGTTTTTCTACCAACGAAATGAATTGCCGTTCAACCCCGATGAATGGGGAACTTCCGGTACGGATGCGATTTGGGTCATCGCCTCGTTCGTAGTAGTGGTTTCGGGAATCTATTATTTCAGGAAGAGGGCGGAAAATCCACGTGCTGCTTCTACAGTCCTATCTTGAAAAGGAATAACAACAACCCGAGAGAAGCAATGACCGCCGAAACCGGATACACGACTTGCTTTTCATACGAGGGCTTATTGATGAAGTAGCGCGTAACCAGCAGGTGTAGCGAAAACACAACCGTCAGCTGCGCAATCTCCACGCCCAAGTTGAAAGATAGGATCGCCGATAGGAAATGATTAGGGGGAATGCCCAAGGCATTAATGGCGGCGGCGAACCCCATACCGTGAATCAATCCAAAAGCAAATACGATCACCATCCTCAGCCCGGATTGATTGACCCGAAGGATATTTCCAAGGGCGGTGAACATGATCGATAACGCTATGACGGGTTCAACCACAGCGGCCTGTTGAAGTATAAGACCTTTAGCGGTCAAAAAAAGCGTGAGGCTGTGTGCTACGGTGAAAATCGAACACTGCACAACGACAGTCCGGATCCGTGAGGAATAAAAGAAAATAGCTACCATGAACAGGAGGTGGTCGTAGCCCCACGGGATTACATGTGTAAACCCGTATTTAAGGTATTGGGCTATAATGGTTCCCTCACTCATCCATGGAAAGTCTGATCACTCGGGTTCTTATCCCTTTCTCAGGAAGGTACAGGATATAAAGACCGGGTTGAAGATTGTCCCCGGCTATTCCTTCTGTTATCGTGCTTCGGTACACGATTTTTCCGGTAATGTCCAACAGCAAAGCCTCGTTTTCTCCTTTGCCAGGGCCCGAGATATTCAACCTCTTGAAAAACGGGTTCGGATACGCCTGCCATGTTTCATCAAACGTATTTTCCTGCCATGCAGTAATGGGTAGGTTTCCTCCTGTGACCAGCAACACATCGTGACGAACGGTTTTTTCGTCGTAGGTCATGATACCGAATTGGGTATCCAGAAACCACGCGCGGGATGTCAAATTGGGTAACGAGGTGGAGGTCCAATACTTGGTAGCCGAAGGAGCCGTGAAGTACGAGGTGTTGATAGAAGGTGAAATCCGAGATTCGTCGTTGATGGACTGGATTTCTTTTGAATTGGGCAATCGCCAGTCGGCTATACCGGCAAAATTACAGGTGTCCGCATATTGCAAAGCGTTTTCCCAAGTCAACGAATCCGAAAAAGGAGTCGGCTTCCAAATTAATCCGGTCAGCGCATCGGTAACGGTTCCATCAGGATTGGAAATAAAGTGGGTCGGTATCGTCGATGGTGTTTGTACGTCTCGAACAGCACGGACGTGAAAACGTTTCGTTCCCCCGGCGCTGATGGTTTCCGACCTTCTGTGATTCCCGATTCCTCCTCCGGAATTGGTGACCCAGATCTTGGTCGAATCGTTCACTTGCCGATCGGAGGTCCACCAATATTCCGCTCCGGTTACCGTGAATACCGTCTGATCCAAGGCGGGATTGGTGCGGTCATGATTCATGATTGAGAACGCCTCGTGCGCAGTGGGCAGT
>CAYWDY010000033.1:1351-13531 GCA_964455985.1 uncultured Flavobacteriales bacterium | reverse complement strand
CGCAGCCTTTTCCGCCGGCAATGGGTGAGATATACTGACACATGGATTTGATTTGCGGTGCAGCATCAGCAGGACAGGTCCGGAGTCCGGCCGCTTGAATGACCGTAAAGTCAGGAAGGTCATCGCCCATATACAGGATCTGTTCGCGGGTCAGGTTGTGTTTCTTCATCAGCATCTCCAGCGTGGACAGTTTATCTTCCACGCCCAGGAAAACCTCTTCGATGCCGAGTCCTTGAAGACGGGTACGTACACTCTCGGAGGAGCCGCCCGAGATCACCATCAGGCGATAGCCGGCTTTGACAGCTTCCGCCATTGCGTATCCGTCTCGAATATTCATGGCACGATACTGTTCGCCTTGAAGCAGGTAAAGCGTACCGTCGGTTAAAACACCGTCAACGTCGAAGACAAAGGCTTTGATGGAGTTGAGCAGTGACTTATAATTCGTTTCCATGATACCAAGGTACAGCAAATCTCAATAGTTCATGCCGTGATGGCGCGCGATGCTTTCAGATAGCAGGCGGTATATCTCCTGCAAGTCTTTATGTCCGGCAAGCAATGACAGGTGCCTTTCCAGGGTGTCTGTATCGCCCCGTTTAGCAGGTCCAGTCTGTGAAGTGGCGGGTGAATGGCCGATGGCCTTGCGGGTTGTCTCTAACATCAGCGGATGCAGGAGGTCTAGGTCCATGCCTTTTTCCTTCATCAGTAGTTCAGCCCATACAAAGAGGTGGTTCGAGAAATTATTGACGAGCACAGCGCATAAATGAGCCCAGGCTCTCTGTTCGGAACTCAGCCAACGCGCTTCCCCTTCTAAACTGTTCACCGGTGATCGAAGGGCGCGTTTGATCTTTTCCGATCGGCCTTCCAGGCAAAAGGGTACGTTGTTCCAGCGGATGCGGACTCCTTTGGATAGGGTTTGTAATGGGTATAATACTCCGGCGTTAGTGAATCGTGCAGGAAATACGCTAAGGGGTACAGCACCGGACGTGTGAACAACACATCGATCAGGAAAAGGAAAGGAACGAATCACGTGTGATATCTCGTCATCGGGGACGGCAAGGATGAATAATCCGGTGTTCGGATTCAACCGGGACAGGTCATCGACGAACCGGGCATTCGTTTTACGGGCTAAGGCCTTTCCGCCAGACTCCGAGCGGCTATGGATTTCCAAAATGGTATTTCCGCTCTTGGTAAGGGCGGTTGCCAGGTGAGTGGCAACGTTTCCTGCTCCGATGAAGGTATATTTCATGCGATGAGAGGAGTCTGGTTTC
Organism: uncultured Flavobacteriales bacterium; assembly: GCA_964455985.1. Lineage (GTDB taxonomy): Bacteria > Bacteroidota > Bacteroidia > AKYH767-A > 2013-40CM-41-45 > Pollutiaquabacter. The sequence goes on along the minus strand of CAYWDY010000033.1, from coordinate 12,263 downwards.
AGGATTTCTGTATACGTTGTCGAATGGCCATCATGGTTCCAACGATCATCAGCAGGCAACCCATCCAAAGGATATTGATGCCCGGGAAAACGATAGCTTTCATGATGATGAAGTCCTTCTTGTTCGCCTTACGCTCGGCTACATCGATGGTGACTTTTCCGGTTTCCGGATCTATTTTTTCGAATCCGAATCGGAGGCCTAATTCAGGTAGATCAACCGGTATGGATAAGATTGAAAAATCACGGATCAGGAAAATCGGTTCCACTCTATACGGCTTTCGGTTGAGGTCTTCGACCACCAATCTGGCGCTGACCGCGATATCCGAATCGTGTAGGTGGTATTTTTCCTTATCAGGTTCCCGGTTAAGCCCTTCAAGGATCACGTAGCTGTTGCTGGTGAAAAAGGTATCACCCATGGCCAGCACATGCTCTTTGGCCGGTTGCCAATCCGCTGTATCATTCGCACCGTCTTCCATTTCGGCATACGTGACGTGCGTGTAGATGTCGTGTGTGAGTGAATGACGAGTAGCCGGCTCGGCTACATTACCCATTCTTTCGTTCAGTTGGATCAAGGGTCGCAGACGGAAAGCTTTCTCCTTTTTACCCGTCCGTTCGTTCACCGTGAAATAATCGATGTTATAGTAGATGTTTTTGCCTTCCTTTTCTTTACCGGAATAGGTCACGTAATAGTCTTGCATGGGAAGTGTGTCTGTTCCCACTTCGATCATGATGTTTTCATTGTTCTTGAAATTCTTTCCAAGATCGATGGCTTTCACATTGCGGGAGATCACCTCTTGCTTGCCATTAGCAATCAGTGCGCCCATGAGGATGAAACCGATGCCGATATGGGCGATAGTGGATCCCGCTTTGGCGAAACGTCCCTTGAGTTGCGTCAACAGATAATCCGCATTGCCAGCTACGGCAAAAATAGAGGCGAACAGGAGTAAATAGTAATGGAAGCGGAACGTGCCGATGAGAAGGGCTGAGAGACCTGTGGCAACTGCACTGATAAGAAAGGGTCGTGAAAGCGATTTTAAAATAGTAGATGAATCGCTTTGTTTGTATTTGATGAATTGGGTGGCACCGATCAGCAGGCAGATGAAAATGCCAACCGGAACCTGCCAACGGTTGTAATGGTCGATCAGGTCAGCAGGAGGCGCCAGTTTGCTGCCAAAGACTTTATTGATGACCGGAAGCGAGGTGGTGAAGGTGATCTGGATACTTCCCAACACCAGCACCAACATCCCGATGAAGATCCAGAATTCACGTGAACTGATATGTTCTTCTTCCGCGACCACCGGAATTTCTTTGCGTCGAGAAAGCATCAGTCCTATCGCCATCACGATAAAGAAGAGTAAGTAAACCAAAAGTTGACCGGACATGCCAAGGTCGGTAAAGGCATGCACGGAGGCGTTACCCAAGATTCCGCTGCGAGTGAGGAACGTGGAGTATAGGATAAGTACGAAAGTGAGCGTAGCCAACACGTAGATCGACCACAGGGAGCGCTGCCGGCTGTTGTAAACCAACATGACGTGGCCAAGCCCTACTAATGTCATCCAGGGAACGAGCGAGGCGTTTTCCACGGGATCCCACGCCCAGAATCCTCCAAAGCTCAGGGCTTCGTAGGCCCATGCTGCTCCCATGAGGATTCCTGTTCCTAGAATCATGATACTGAAGAATGTCCAGGATAAGGCGGGCTTGACCCATTCACCATAGCTTCTGCGAAGGAGTCCCGCCATGGCGAAAGCGAATGGAACCAGAGTAGAGGCGAAACCAAGGAATAGGGTAGGCGGATGAATGGTCATCCAATAATTCTGAAGTAGCGGATTCAACCCTCTCCCGTCCTTGATGCGGGTAAGGTAGTCCGGCATGTTAATGAAGGGAAGATTCGCGAAGTCAGGATGCTTGCGAAGCAGAATAAATGGGTCACTACCGAGTTTGTAGCCGAGTATGACGGTTCCCATCAGCATGGTGGCTAAAAAGGCTTGGACCAGGCTGAACGTGAGCATCACGCCGTCCTCCCAAACACCACTTCTGCGAATCAGTAGAATACCTAATATGCAGTGCCAGAATGACCACAACAGAAAACTGCCCTCTTGACCTTCCCACAGACAGGAGAAGATGTATCGAAGTGGCATTTCGGAATTACTGTGTTGCCAAACGTAATAGTACTCGAGGCGGTGTCTGAAGATCAGGGTAATCAATAATCCTATTACCGAAACCACTGAAACAGCTTGGATGTAGAACCCCGCACGTGCCAGAATCCGCCAAGATCCTTCCTGACTGTGCAGCGACCGGCAATAGGTCAAGGCAGAAAATAGAGAAGCCGTGAAAGAAAGTACAATCAGGAAATGACCGAGATTCCCCCAAAACAACTGTTCACCTGAATAATTTATGTCCATATGGATTGGGTCGGCTGTGATCAACCGTTTTTCATCATCGGTTGAGAATTCTGGTCCTTGGGGTTATTGTATTTCGAAGGACATTTCATCAGAATGTCAGAGGCCACGAATTTTTCACCGTCCATTTTTCCAACCACGACAATCTGCTCTGATTTTTCAAAATCCTGTGGTTTCGCCTTGTTCAGGATCACTTCCCGTTGCATACCCTCGTTGTCTTTCATGAAAAAGCGGAACACATTGGCATCACTTTGAGGATCGTATACCTGAGGCATTGAATGATCCAATTTTCCCACGACATGGTACGTACGTGATGGATTTTCAATAGCGACTGCAAACGAGGCGTAGGTACTGGAATCTGAAATCGAAGAGATGATGGCTGCAAGCGCTACAGCGATCAGTATGATGGCGAAGATGTGACTGCGTTTCATGGGAAGCGAATTCAGGATTTATCCTTTTGTTCCAACGTACGGAGACGACGGTCCATCCGGATAAGGTATATGAACAAGCCGGACAAGATGATAAGAACGACGCCAATGACGATTCGGATTTTTCCATCAGCCCGCCATTGATCGGCCATTTCTACCTCTTGACCCAGGGCGGTGAGAGATAATAATAGGAGTGAAAGAAAGGCGGCCGGGAAGCGGAATGATTTCATGCGATCAGATGCTGTCAGCGTTTTGTTTACGAAGTCGTATTTCGAGTTGAGTGATCCAGGCGCCCAATAAAGTCCAGCCAATCACAGCCGGATAGAATACCGTACGCATACGGCTGTCGAGATCATAATTGGAGAAACCGGGATTGCCACCGTTTCCGGGGTGAAGGGAATCGGTAAGCCTGGGTAAGATCATGATGAATACTAGCATCAGCGTGAAGGCGAAAATACTGTACACGGCGGCGATGCGAGCTCGTTTGTGTTCGTCTTCAATGGAAGATCGGAGTATGAGGTAAGCGAAATACACCAGCATGGAGGCGGCGGCTCCGTTCAACTTGGCATCATTGACCCACCAGGCTCCCCACGTGAACTTAGCCCAGAGGCTTCCGGTGGCTAGACCGAGAATCCCTACTAACATGCCGGTATGGATACACGAAGAGGCCCGAATGTCGTCTTCGAGGTTGCTGCTTCGCAGAAATCGTATCCCATAAACCATAGAGGCCACCATCAGAATGATCATGGTGAACCACATGGTCACATGAAAGAACAGGTTTCGGATGGTCTCATGAAGAATGGGCAGTCGGGGAACTTCCACGAGAAATCCTTGCCACACCGTATAACCCAGGAGCACCATGCATAACCATTTCCACCATTCAAGATCCAGCAGCTTCATAGGTTCAAGCGATTAATCTTTCCAAAGGTAAGGAAATAGGAGGTAAGCCAAGGCGATGACGAGCAGGTTCAGGGCTGCTAACATCAGGGCGAATTTCCCGGCTACGGCCCAGCCGAGTCCATCCATGGCGGCCTTGGAAAAACGGATGGTAGTCATCAGGATGGGTATCAGAACTGGGAATCCCAGAATGGAAACCAAACCGGGATTGTTACCGGCTTTGGCGGCGATGGCGGCAACCATGGTGGTGACAGCGGCGAATCCCAGGCTACCCAAGAGGACCGCAACGGCGAACATGCTCATATCCTGTACTGGATTCCCAACAAAGAGAGAATACACGACCAGGTTGAAAAGGGATAGTACGCTCATGAGAATCAAACCGTAAATGATCTTGGCCAAAATGACGGTTCGGGGATCTGCGATCGTATAGTAGTATAGCATTCGGCCACGGCTCTCCTGCAAGAATCCTTTGGCGATACCATTCACGGCGATGAATACCTGGATGATCCAAAACAAGGCATTCCACGTGGGAAGGTCCACAATCTGCTTCATACTCAGGTAGCAGATGAAGACGGTGGCTACTACATACAGAACCAATCCGCCCAACACGGAGCGTTGACGCCATTCCAGCCGGAAGTCTTTTTCAATCCAAGTCAGCAGCGGCTGTTTCATCCGACCTCTATTAGATTTCCCACGTGCTGTGTTGCTCGGGAATTTCAATGTGGTTGAACCCGGCCTTCTTCAATTTCTCCCGCCAGTCCACTTGTACGTCATAATCCCCATGGACCAGAAATACTTTTTTCACTTGAGCGGCGTCCAGGCAAGAGAGGTATTGCAGCATCTCCTCGTAATCCGCGTGAGCGGAATAGGCATGGATCTGTTCTACGGTGGCATTCACCGAAAACACTTTTCCGAAAATCGATACTTCTTTGGCTCCAGCCATCAGCCGTCCTCCCAAACTGTCCGGTGTACAATAGCCCACCATGAGAATCGTGTTGTTCGGATTTTCAATCGCGTTCCGGATGTGATGTTTTACCCGGCCGGCTTCAGCCATGCCGGAAGCGGAGATGATCACAGCCGGTTCCTTGAGGTCGTTCAGTCGGATAGAGTCCTCTACCCGTCGGACATAAAACAGGTCATCGAATCCGAAGGGATCCGGATCCGCACGCATGTTGACGAGCATTTCTTCGTTGAAGCACTCGGGATGCGTTCGCATGATGGTCGTCGCGTTTACGCTAAGCGGACTGTCCACAAATACTTTCAGCGGCGGAAGCAATCCGGCGTTTTTCAAATTGTTCAGGGTGTAGACAATCTCCTGCGTTCGGCCCAGGCTGAAGGCAGGTATGATGACACGTCCTCGTTGCTCGATGCAGGTACGGGTAATGACATCCAGTAATTGTCTTTCCGTGGTTTCAACCCCTTCGTGCCTGCGGTTTCCGTAGGTAGACTCGGTAATCAGGATATCAGCCTGTTCGAAGGGTTCCGGATTTTTCAGGATTTTATCACTCGACCGACCAATGTCGCCGGTAAAGAAAATTCGTGTGGATTTACCCTGCTCACGTAAGGTGAGATGTATTCCCGCTGCACCCAGAATATGGCCGGAGTCGAAGAACTCCATAGCGATGGATTCGTCGATATTGATTTTCTTGCGAAAAGGAACCGTAAAGAAATGCTCCAAGGCATGTTCTACGTCTTTTATGCTGTACAGGGGTTTTAGTGGAGGTTGTTTCTTGCGGGCTCTACGCTCATTCAAAAACTCGATATCGCTTTCCAGAATATGTGCCGTATCCATCAGCATGATGGCTGCCAGATCCCGGGTGGCCGGCGTACAGTAAATCTTGCCGTTGAATCCGTTTTTGATGAGGGCGGGAATATTGCCGGAGTGATCGATGTGAGCATGCGATAGAATGAGATAATCGATGCTCGCCGGATCGAATCCAAAATGCCGGTTTAGCAGATCCGTGTCTTTGCCATGGCCCTGAAAGAGTCCGCAATCCAATAGAACAGTCTTGCCGTCAATCAGTTTGATCAAATGCTTGCTGCCGGTAACGGTACGGGCTGCGCCGTGAAAAGATATCTGCATGGGTCTGACGAAGGTACTAAGTTTTGGGCACCCCTATATTCGGGTCGGACTACTTTCCTACTTTTGCAGCTATGGCTCCTGAATTCCCCAAACTTGATATCCTGGCTTTTGCCGCTCACCCTGATGATGTAGAATTGGCCTGTGCCGGCACCGTGATTCAGGAAGTCTTGAAGGGCAGGAAGGTCGGCATTGTCGATTTGACTGCTGGTGAGATGGGAACGCGCGGCAATAAGGATATCCGGTTGGAGGAGGTGAGGGAAGCTACTCGGATTTTAGGAATCCAGGTGCGAGAGAATCTCGGGTTTCGAGATTGTTTTTTTCAGGACGACGAGCAAAACCAGCTGGAAGTGGTCCGCATGATTCGCCGCTACCGACCGGAAGTCATCCTCTGTAATGCCGTTTCTGATCGTCATCCGGACCATGGCAAAGCCAGCCAACTCGTCTTGAAGGCAGCTTTCTTATCCCGCTTGCCGAAGGTCGTCACGATGGATGATAACCGCGAGCAAGCCGCCTGGACGCCACGCATCGTCTACCATTACATTCAGGATGTTTATCACAAGCCGCATTTTGTGATTGACGTGACGTCGGTTTGGGAGCAGCGTATCAAAGCCATGATGGCCTTTTCCTCCCAATTCTATAATCCGGAATCTTCCGAGCCTGAAACTCCGATTTCCACCAAGAACTTCTACGATTTTGTGGAAGGGCGCGCGTTGGAGTTCGGGAAGCCTGCCGGATTCCGGTACGGCGAAGGCTTCTTGGTCAGCCGAGTGCCGGGTGCTAAGGATCTCCTGCAACTGATTTGAATGCCATACACCTTTATTTCATGAGGCTCTAAAAACAAAGAGGCTGCCCTTGTAAGGCAGCCTCTTCGCTTATAAACCTTTTGATCGATTAACGAACAATCATTCGGTTGGTAACAGTTGCATTGTCGGTGATGATGCTGTAGTTGTAAACACCGGAAGCAAAACCAGCGGTGTTCAGGGTCAACGTGTGCTCACCAGTAGACATGTTGCGGTAGTTGTCAGAGAAAACGACTTTGCCCAACAGGTCGGTAACTTGGAAAATTACATCAGACGATTTGGTCATATTGACCGTGATGCGGGTGTAGTTACCGGCAGGATTGGGGAAGTTTTGTGAAACCGTGAAGTCTGCGTTCTTAACCGGATTGTTGATACCGGTAGCTGGCAGGGTGCTGACATCAACTTTCGCAAATACGATATCAGAAGGACCTGCGCTCAAGTTGTGAGGCTGGTCACATGTGATGTTCGCAGGATCCGTCAGGGTCACGCCAGGCTGGGTGTCGCGCTGATAGAGGACATAAACATAGTTGTCGGCGGTACGGGCCAAGTCGGCGAATACAGCCTCTTGGTTTTCTCCGTCGCCACCTTGAGCACCGGTAGGAACGATATCCGTAGGTTCGTTCCACGTTACACCACCGTCGTTGGAAGCCATCAGATAGACGTGACGACGGCCTTGGTTTTCACCCGGGGTGAAGGTCGTGGTATCACATGCTTCGCAATAAGATTGGTAGGAAACATAAATGTTTCCAGCAGCGTCAATCGCGGCTGAAGGCATACCGGTGACACCCATCCCGCCATAGTAACCGAGATCGAGAGAACAGGTAGAGGTTGGAACCGTGATGACGGAGTCGCCGTCAGCATCGATTGCTTGTGCAAGAAGAACATAGTCGTCGGTCTGCATGGATTCGTTCCAATAAACCAGACCGTCCGTCAAGGGGTAGTAGCTATAAGAATCGTCGGTGGTGTCCGTGTTCACGTAGTACATGAGACTGAAGAAAACGTGGCACTGGCCGTTGTTGTCGATCAACACCTGAACGTCTTCGGCGTTGCCCAGCATGCGGATGTCATTGCCCAAGCTATCCGTGTCCATGACGAGCGTAGTAGCTTCGTTGAACAGGGGATAAGGACAGTACTGAACGATGGTCTTGCTCCAGGTGTTTCCGCCGTCGGTAGATTTCAAAATACCTACGTCTTTGAAAGCGCCGCTGTAAGCGATAGCTACAACACCGTTGTGGGCGTCGATAGAGTAGGAGTCACCGCCGAAACCGGTATACTGGGTGGAGTCGATCAACGGAATGATCTGCTTCAGAACTGACCAGGTAGCCCCTGCGTCGTCAGAACGAGAGTAATAGATAGGGCCATCTTGTCCGGCAACGGTGGTTCCGCTTACGCCAGAGCCTTGCCAGATAGCATGGACAACATCACCGTCAGCAGTAGCTTTCGCCCACGTATCGTCGTTGGGAGTCACATCGGCCAAAGCGGTAGGGAATTGGGTCCAAGCGCCGGTGCCTTTGGTGTTACGCCAGTTGAGGAACATGTTGCCTGCCGTAGAAGAGTGACAGATGGACATCTCCTGGCCGGAGCTGGTTACAGCGATGTTGGTGAAACCGGTACGGTACGTTCCTTCTGTACGGGCAGGAGTGCCGGTAAGACCGGGTCCGTTTCCGCTGATCGGGTCGAACCAACCGTTGATCCACAAGTTCGGATCAGCCGGATCGTAGTAGTTGTAGCCGGTACCACGGTCAGACCATGGAGAGGCCGTTTGTGCTGAATAGGTCCATGCAGCAGAGAAAGTTCCGTCGTCGTTGCGAACCAGACGGTTGCTGATTGTACCGTTGGTCTGCAAGTCGTAGGCGGAGAATCCGATGATGGACTCTTCTACCGTAGCCATGCGAGCAACTTGATTGCCGCTTACGCTTGGTGTTGGTGCTGTGTAGGTGCGCACGTTAGAATTGGCGACCGGAATTCCATTGTCCATGGAAGGAGATACCATGGGCTTTTGCACTGGGATCATGGCCTTAGGACTGGAGATGCGTCCGGTCCGCAAACCTTGCGGTAGTCGTGATTGGATCTGACGCTGTTCGGCCAGAACGCTCAATCCAACGGCCAGCGAGAGACATACGAGTAAACCTTTTTTCATTGCTGATTGGGATTAGTGATGGTTGTTGTTTGTTGGTTAATAGGTTAACAAATGTAGGTAAATCCGATTCAAAGACAAATCCCTGTCAATAGGTTTTCGCTCTGAAAATGAACGAATTGTGTCACCGCAATGTCACATCAGCCGTTGATGGCCTTGTGGTAAACCCGAACGAATTCTATCCCTGCCGATTCTGCACTGAATTTTTCATGTGCCGTCTTCTGCAGGTGTTCTGTCGCATAGTTTTGGTGCGTGACAATCATTTTGCGTATGGCATCGACCAAGGATTCCTGGTCATCAGGTGCAATCAATATTCCTGTGCTCTCATCTATGAATTCCTGAGGTCCGCCGCAGCGCGTGGCAATGACCGGCTTGCCGCAACTCATCGCTTCGGCGCAAATCAGGGAAAAGGTTTCGAAGCGACTGTTCATGACCAGGAAATCGCACGTCATCAGCGCTTGGTAAACCTCCTCGTTATTTTTGCGTCCCAGGAAGAAAACGTTTTTGTCAAGAAGGTCTAATTCTCCGGCCAGTTGTTTCAAAGCCTCTTCATCGACACCGCTACCAATGATTCGCAGGGATAGGTCGGGGAATTCATCCCTCAATGTGGCCATTGCCTGAAGGATACCGCTCACGTTCTTGATTTCGTCAACCAGGTCGGCAACCACCAGAATTTGCTTGCCATTTTTATTCACGGTCTGCGCTGAATTGGGGGGAGACTCGATGGTATTATGAATCACTTCAATATCTCTACAGCCGGAAACCTTTTCCAAGTGCGAGCGCAAAAAGGTGGATACCGCTGTCCGACCTTGTGCCTTACGAATAGTCTGGCGCATGAGCCATTTACTGAACCCACTGTACCGCTCAAAGGCTCCGGTCGCATAGCCTGACCACTGTTCGCTGAAGACCCAGGGAGTGCCTCGATAAAACCGGAGCCACCTTGCCAATAGGGCGGTGCGCAACAAGATGTACGCGTGGTTCGCATTAGGGGTGAAGCCATCCTGTCGATACAGTTTGACGGTTTTTTGAAAATGAATCCAGCATCTCCGGTAGTTCATCACGGACTGCCATGGATTTCCACCGGCGTAGTAATACCTGAACTCCCGAACACCGTCCGTATAACTCATGTCGTATTCGAATGTGTTGCCTTGCAGACGCGGGTCAGCCGTGGCGAAAAACACAACCACCTGACAACGTCGGGCAATAGCCCGGGCATGCTTTTGAATGAATACACCCAATTGCGGATCCAGCCGGTTGGGATACCAGCGCGGAAGCAGTAAGATGTTCAGGCGTTTCTCTTCCACCTCAGCTGAATTTTCTGAAATTCAATCTCCACGAATTGCCAATGACCATTACGTCAGAGAAACCCATGGATAATGCACCAATCATAGGATTCAGGTAACCCGCGGCTGCAATCGGGATGGCGATCACGTTATAGCAAAATGCCCAGAAAAGGTTTTGCTTGATCGTGACATAGGTCTGTTTACCTGCCTGAATCGCGGTGACCAGGTTGCTGATGCCGGTTCGTTGTAATAACACGACTTGGGCAGCATGAATGGCTACATCCGTACCGGATCGTACCGCTACACCAACGGTAGCTTGTGCCAAAGCAGGGGCATCATTGATTCCGTCACCGACCATGATGGTATTTCCTTTTTCACACAGTGCCTTCAAAAGTACCAGCTTTTCGGCCGGCATCTGTCGGAAGTAATAGGTGCTGATGCCCAATTCCTCGGCTACGGAGCGACAGCTCGACTCGCGGTCGCCTGTCATCAGGATTACTTCCATGCCCATCTCTTTCAAGCGGTCAATGGTTTGACGGGCATCCGGACGAACTTCATCCGCCAGGTCTACCATTCCCATTAGCGCGTTATTCCGTAAAACATAAACGGAGTGGGAGTCATCCTCTGTCAGGTGACGGGCCATGATATAGGAGCCTGCTGAATATAGATTTCCGTCCTTATCCCACCCGTTGATGCCGATGCCTTTGTCTTCTTGGATTCGAATCAACTCAGGTCCGGAAGGCAAACTTCCATCCAGGGCTTTGACCAGCGAGGCTGCCATGGGATGTGAGCTATGTCGTTCCAAATTCAACAGGATACTTTGCATGTCGCTGCGTTCCGCATCGGAACAATGCCACGCTTTCACCGCAAATGTCCCCGTCGTCAG
>CAYWDY010000033.1:977-1341 GCA_964455985.1 uncultured Flavobacteriales bacterium | reverse complement strand
GCTTCCGCCTTTGATTAAAATGCCGCGACGTGCTGCCAGACCGATACCCACCATGACGGCGGTGGGCGTTGCCAGACCCATGGCACACGGACAAGAGATGACGAGCACAGCGATAGCGTGCATGACAGCTTCGGGCATAGAAAAGTGAACTACGAATAGGGAAACCAAGAAGGTCAAGATGGAAATCGCCACCACAGCCGGTACGAAAATCGCACTGACCTTATCTCCCAGTCGTTGTATGTCCGGTTTGTCATGCTGTGCATTTTTGACAAGCTCGATGATTTTTCCCAAGGCTGTTTCATCTCCCAGGGCGGTTACTTTCACCATGAGGGATCCGCCTGAACACAAGGTGCCGGAAACGACG
>CAYWDY010000033.1:0-926 GCA_964455985.1 uncultured Flavobacteriales bacterium | reverse complement strand
ACCTGAATCAGATCTCCAATGATCAACTGGCTTACATCGACTACCTCTGTATTTCGGGTATCGCCCGATGGCGTGATGCGTTTGGCTGTTTCGGGTTGTAGTTTTTTGAGTTGCTGTATGGAGGAAGTAGTCTTACGAACCGACCGGTGCTCAATGAGGTTACCGACAAAGATCAAGGTGATGATGGTGGCTGCGGTTTCAAAAAACAGATAGGTGTCCGCATCGGCAAAGAAAAGAATGCCGGCTAAACTATAAATGTAGGCTGCAGATGAACCGAGGGTGACCAGAACATCCATAGTAGGAACACCCGCGCGGATGGACTTCCAGGCGCTTCGTCCAAAATGCATCCAACCGATGATCATTACGGGTGTACTGAGTACGAATTGGACCCAGGGGAGATGCAGTGCATGCCACGGTAATACCATGTGCAGCAGCAAGGGGGCAGTAAACAGGGCACTCACGAAAAGCTTGCCCTTCAGGCGGTCTTCGTGGTGATGTAGGGTCACGGGCGGCTGCTCCGTACGGATATCGGATCGTGCCGTCACTTTGTACCCCAGATCATGTATGGTTGAAACGGCCTGGTCGGTCAGCGCTGTACCGACTTCTTCAAAACGTACTTCTCCCGTGGCGAAGTTGACTTTTACTTGGTGAAACCCGCTTTTCTCCAGCGACCGGGTGATGGTCATCGCGCAGTTGGCGCAGTCCATCCCTTCGACGTTCAGCACGGTTTGGGAATCCATAGGCATCTGTTGGCTAAAGGTAGGAATAAACGAAAAAAGCCGCCCTGACGGACGGCTGTATTACGGGTGAAAGACGGGACTCGAACCCGCGACCTCCAGAGCCACAATCTGGCGCTCTAACCAACTGAGCTACAATCACCATATACCGCCTGTGGTTGGCAAGCGGGTCGCAAAAGTAGGATTTTT
>CAYWDY010000032.1:10486-13582 GCA_964455985.1 uncultured Flavobacteriales bacterium | reverse complement strand
TTAATTTTAAATGCTGTTTAATTTTTATTTTACCCCAATGTTTTATCCTGAATTTTCCACCTGCATAGGCGATGGCAAATCGTTCTTCGTTAAGAAAATTATCGCCAATTAATTCCGAGATTAACTCCTCTACTTCTCTCTGATGTAAACCCATTTCATAAAGCTTATCGCGCACTTCTTGCTGACTGCGCTCCTGAAAAGCACAATAGCGCTGGGCACGGACGTACGCCTTTTCGGGGGTGATAGGGATGGGCATGATACGAGGTTAAAATATCCTTATTCAATCGGATAGAGAATATCTGTTTCCCATTGCGACGTATCCGGTTGCATACCTGGATCTGTCACATAAACCTCCCACGGAGAACCTGCCATCTTGAGTCCGTGCTGTTGGATATAGCGGTCTATAGCCGCGTGGGCCTCTGCCGTCTTTTCATAGGCACCGAAGAATTTGACCTGACACGCTCTTCCGGCCGTCCGCTTGCCAGCCTTTACGCCTCCATCCTCCTTGCCGGGACGATCCACCGGAATTCCTGCTTCTACATCGAATACGGGAGGTGCAGTATGATAAATGGCAAAAGGAGCGCCGGAAGGATTCAATTTCTGCTTACCCATCGACTGCATGATGGCCGCATACGAGGTGCCCAGCGTCGCACTGATGTTAGACAACTCGGTGGTGGAGCGAACCGACAGATATTCGACGGAAGGAAGAGTGACTATATCCACCTGCAAGGGTGGAGTGTTTTCCAAAACGGTTTTCAGTCGCTGCAGCCCCTTTTCATAATCGCTTCCCACCATCTTATCCATGAAGGCGCCCATTATACGCAGCAAAGGATTAGCACCGGCATCGAAACCGAAAACCCATTCCACCCGAGTTCCTGAATCTACCGGCTGAATCAGGAAACGAGCTGTCGCTTTACCATTTCCACCGAAATCCATGTCAAGTCCGACCAGTGAATCGGGCTCGCTTTGCACAATACGCATCGTGCCCGTTCCGACATTGGAATTTGTGCTCTCCCATGAAATGGTGGAACCAGGCCCGGATTCAGGACCAGAGCAGGTATAGCTTGCCGTGGTATCCATCTCATACCAAGGAGACCATTCGTTGAAATGCTTCAGGGAATTGAGATAGCCGAATGCCTGTCCGGGGGAGGCGTTTACCGTAATAGAACGCCCCATTTCAACCTTGGCAGGAAAGAATAGGAGACCGACAGCTGAGACGATCAAAAGCAAAGCCGTCAAAACAATAAGAATATACTTGACGATTTTCATGCGACACGTTTTATGCAAATATAGGCAAGTACTGCCCAGTAGCGCGACGAGAAAATCAGGTTCTAAACCTCAGATTTTGATCTCTTCTTCTAATTTATTGAAGAAATGATATTCCATGATGTGGTAAGCCGTATTGGCCTCCACCTTCAACTTGATCTTGAATTTCTTTTTCCACTGATACGAAATGGAATTCCACAGCACCCCTTTGTTCAGGTAGGCTTCCACATAAGGATGAACCTGCACGGTGAGCTGTTTTTCATTCTGCTCCATGACGAAATAGCGGAGATGATTTTCAATCTCATCGATCAACAGGATGCTGGCCTTGATCTCTCCGGTTCCGTCGCACGCCGGGCATTTCTCTACCGTAGTGATGTTGGTTTCCGGGCGTACACGCTGACGGGTGATCTGCACCAGTCCGAATTTACTGGGCGGAAGGATGGTATGCTTGGCCCGATCCTTCTTCATTTCATTCCGGAGGTGCTCAAAGAGCGCTTTACGGTTGTTCGGATTATGCAGGTCGATGAAATCGACCACGATGATTCCGCCCATATCGCGTAAGCGCAACTGGCGAGCCACTTCCGTAGCGGCATCCATATTGACCTGCAACGCATTGCTTTCCTGTGTGGCCTCGCCGTCGGCAGACTTCACACGTCCTCCGCTGTTGACATCGATGACATGCATCGCTTCAGTATGTTCGATGATCAGGTAGGCTCCGTTGGCCATCCTCACCGCCTTACCGAAAGAGGATTTTATCTGTTTCTCGATACCGAAGTGCTCGAAGATCGAAGGCTTCCCTTTGTACAACTTGACGATCTCGGTCTGCTCCGGCATGATCGTACTGATGTACGACCGGACTTCCTCGTACATGTTCGGATCATTGACGTGGATCGCATTGAAGTTGGCATTGAGAAGATCCCGAAGGATGGTGGATGTGCGGTTCAGTTCTCCGAGAATCTTCTGCGGAGGCTTGGCATTGTGCAGAGCCCCGAAAGCCGATTTCCACTTGGACACCAGGTCTTGAATGTCCTGGTCCAATTCAGCGGTCTTCTTATTCTCCGCTACGGTACGGACAATAAGTCCGAAGCCGCGTGGCTTGATGCTCATCGCCAATCGTTTGAGGCGTTGCCTCTCCTCCGAACTTTTGATTTTCTGGGAGATGGACACCACATCCGTGAAGGGCACCAGCACGACATACCGCCCGGCCAACGAAATTTCGGAGGTGATCCGGGGACCCTTGGTGCTGATGGGCTCCTTGGCCACTTGAACAAGTGCCCATTGGTTAGCGGTCAGCACACTGTTTATCTTGCCCCCCTTGTCGATGTCCGGCTCATTGGTGAAGTCGGTCAGCAACGGGTCCGGCCGTTTGCCCGTAGTGGTCAACTTGACCAGTTTGAGCAGCGACTGTACTTGTGGACCAAGATCCAGGTAATGCAAAAAGGCATCCTTCTCATAACCGATATCCACGAAAGCGGCGTTCAGACTCGGGATGAGTTTACGGACGCGTCCCAAGTAGATATCACCTACTTGAAAACTCTGGTCCTTTTTTTCACTATGAAGTTCGACGAGCTTTTTCTCTTCCAATAGGGCGATACTCGCCTCACTGGCCGTCGAATTGATGATCAGTTCTTTATTCAACTAAAATGCGTTTTCAAACACAGCAACCGATGTACGGTACTGAAGGAAAAACGGAACACCACGGTGCAGGGACTTGGAAACAGCCGGAGACTCATCCACGGCTAAGGATATGCTTACGAAAAGTCACTGCCACATATGGGGCAGACTGCACTAGAAAATGAAAAGCTTCAAACAGCAAATAAATACTTGTTC
>CAYWDY010000032.1:9674-10476 GCA_964455985.1 uncultured Flavobacteriales bacterium | reverse complement strand
CCGTCCGCTATTATTTCTTCTTGTGTCTGTTCTTACGAAGACGTTTTTTACGCTTGTGCGTCGCCATTTTATGTCTTTTTCTCTTCTTACCGCTTGGCATAGGTGGAGATGTTTATAGGTTAGAATTCAATTGATGAATGAGATTATTCGCTTGTTCAATAAGCTGCCCGTCTTGGGAACCGGCAGTCACTTTTTCCAGACTGGCTAGCGCCTTGTCTTTCTGACCCATTTGGGCATAACAACGCCCCAACAGGAAATAGGCTTCAAAGTTACCGGGATTGATGACAATCACGCGGTTAAAACGATCCACGGCTTTTTCCATTTGTCCGGATTTGACGGACAGGATACCCAGGTTGAATTGGGCATATTCATGGGTGGAATCTGTTTGGACTACTTCGCGAAGCATCATGATACCCTGCATGGGATTAGACGTTCCCTCGGCATAGCATATACCCAAATCGGTTTTAGCGTTCAGGTTAGACGGATTCATGTCGATCACTTTTTGGTAGCTGTCAATGGCTTTCTGGACCATCGCAGCGCGGATCAGGGAATCGTCTGTAGATTTGAAGGCATCGAAATACCGGAAGGCCGTGTTGAGCCACGCCTCTTCTACAGGGAACTGCAGAGCCACCTGTTCGAAGTAATGCGCCGATACTCCCGGTGCTCCGGCAACATCCCAGGCTTTCCCCAAGGCTGTCAACGCAGCAGTATCTTTCCCTTCGGTAGTAGTCACTTGTTTTTCTAATTCTACGATACGCGTTCGCATTTCTGTAAGGAACCCTTCATCTTTTTTGGGGAAACG
>CAYWDY010000032.1:0-9664 GCA_964455985.1 uncultured Flavobacteriales bacterium | reverse complement strand
TGCCTTGGCCGCAGCAAGCTGCGCATCAAAGGAAGAGGTCTCGTCAGCAGCCTGAACGACATCCGTTCCTTCCTTTTGAGGCTGGTCTTGCGAGGCGAAGAACAACACTCCGGTCAGAACGGCGGCGCCAATCAGGTAATACCACTGGGTACGGCTAAGCGCCATGATTAATCGATGGCTTCAGAAGTTTGGTTCTTCTTGATTTTAGCATTCTTAACCTTGTTGGAGAAGGTCTTGGCCGGTTTGAATGCAGGAATATTGTGCTCAGGGATAACGATGGTGGTATTCTTGGAGATGATACGACCTAATTTCTGAGCGCGCTTTTTTACGATGAAAGAACCGAATCCGCGCAGGTAGACATTCTCACCATCCGCCATCGTGTTTTTGATGACTTTCATGGCTGCTTCAACAGCTTGAAGCGCGATGGTCTTCTCAATGCCCGTTTTCGTGGAAATCTCGGCTACCAGTTCTGCTTTTGTCATTGCTTTGACTATTAAGGAGTTGTAGATTATTCAAGGTGGGGCGCAAAGATAGCACTAATTGGGTAATAAAGAAGCATTTCTACGATTAAATCACCATTGACCAACGCCTTATTTGCGCAAAAAACAAAGAATCTCCACCAATTCGCCCCTCTGAGTTACCTTTATGGCTTATGATGCATCCGGTTTCATCGACTCTGATATCCTGGTTTCAGCGGGGCCATCGCGACCTGCCCTGGCGCAGGACGAAGGACCCTTACCGCATCTGGCTATCTGAAATTATTTTACAACAAACCCGGGTAGCACAAGGGCAACCTTACTACGAACGGTTCATCGCTGCATTTCCCGATGTCAAGTCATTAGCCAAAGCCAACGAAGACAAAGTCCTAAAGCTATGGCAAGGGCTGGGCTATTATTCCAGGGCTAGAAATCTGCATCGTGCAGCCAAAGTGGTGGCCGAAAAACACCATGGACGCTTTCCTACAGAATATGAATCCATCCTGGCCTTACCGGGAGTAGGAAGTTATACCGCTGCCGCCATCGCATCCTTCGCCTACGACTTACCCTACCCGGTAGTGGACGGCAATGTATTCCGGGTGCTTAGTCGAATTTTCGGCGTATCCACACCCATCGATTCTACCGCCGGTAAAAAAGAATTCACCGCCTTGGCCGGCCAGTTACTGGAAGGCGCTCCTCCCTACCTCTTCAACCAAGCCATCATGGAGTTCGGCGCCATGGTCTGTGTGCCCAAAAACCCAGCGTGTGAAAGCTGTCCGCTCGTGCTGAGCTGCGAAGCTCGCAAGCAGGACCGGGTGAACCGATGGCCCGTGAAATCGGCAAAGACCCCTCCGCGCGACCGGTACCTGACGTATCTCGTTATTCAAGACAAGGGATCAACCTATTTCAGGCAACGAAAGGAAAAAGACATCTGGAAGAATCTGTGGGAATTCCCGGTCATGGAGAGCCTAAAACCGATGCGTGAAAGCACCTTATTCAAACAGGCGGCCAAGCATCTCGGACTGGAGGAAATAGTCCTGACTCGTCCACCCGTAAGCCGAAAACATCAGTTAAGCCACCAGTCGTTGCACGCCACATTTTTAGAAATCCGCGCTACGCCTTCCGAATCTCATGCTACGGATTGGATCCGGATATCGTGGAAGAAGGCACAAACCCTGGCTGTTCCGCGGTTGATTGAGCGCTACATAGAAGAGCGCGAGTAATCCGTCGGTGTGCTGCAAATAGTAACCAACATATAGTGGTTGTACGGCGGGGAATGCGTATATTACTTTTGTAAGCGTAATCGTATTACCATCATTAACCTTTCAAACCAAATCAACATGAGTGGAGTAAACAAAGTGATCCTCGTAGGCAACGTAGGCAAAGACCCGGAAGTGAAATACCTCGAAGGATCCGTTCCTGTGGCGAAATTCCCCCTGGCAACTTCGGAGACCTACAAAAACAAGGAGGGGCAGCGCGTGGAACAAACCGAATGGCACAACATCGTCCTGTGGCGAGGCTTGGCAGAGGTGGCGGAGAAGTATGTCCGCAAAGGCAATAAGCTGTACATCGAAGGCAAGATCCGCACCCGGAATTACGAAGAAAACGGCGTCAAGAAGTATTTCACGGAAATCATTGCCGACAGCATGACCATGCTCGGTGGCGGTCCCCGCCAGCCCGAAGGTACGGGCTCCGAGACCCCTTCAGCCGTCACCGTGGATGCCATCGGCGACGACCTGCCCTTCTAAGCCCACTTCCGGCAGAATGAAGAACTCAAGCGCAAAGTTTTAACTTTGCGCTTTTACATTACTACCCCACCGCACCTTGGACCCTGACTCGGCCATTACCGCTCCGCTCTTGATGATGGACCTCCTCTCTATCATCAAACCGGATTTCGCCTTCTCGTTCGGTTTCCTACTGAAGAGCATCGTGCTGCTCTTCCTGCTTTTCATGTCCGGATTCGTATCCGGTGCCGAAACCGCTTTCTTCGCCATTACGCCGGCCCAGCTCATCGGACTCAAAGATTCCAAACACCGCTCGCAGCGCACGGTGTATCATCTGTTGACGACACCGAAAAGACTCATCGCCACGCTGCTCATCGGAATCAACTTCGTGAACATTGCCATCGTCGTGGTATCCACCATGATGATGAATGAGCTGTTTGATACCGAGAGCAACAAACTGCTTGTCAAATTCATCGAAGTGGTCATCGTCACCTTCATCATCGTTCTCTTCTGCGAAGTGATGCCTAAGGTTTATGCCACTCAGAAGGCTGTCCGGTTTGCGACGTTCAGCGCGTTTCCAGTATTACTCATCGATAAGATTTTCCGACCCTTCAGCATCCTGCTGACCGCCTCTACCGCCTTGGTCGAAAAAAGGATCGGCCAAAAAGGGTTTGATGTTTCGGCGGACGAATTGACCCACGCCATCGATATCACATCAGACAAGAACACCCCGGAAGAGGAAAAGAAAATCCTCAAAGGAATAGCCCGGTTCGGCAACATCGATGTCAAACAGATCATGAAACCGAGAATGGATGTCATGGCATTCGATCAATCCATGACGTTGGCTGAAATCATTCCATCTATCCTGGAGAATCGATACTCCCGCATTCCGGTTTACGCCGATTCCTTCGATTCCATTTTGGGCATCCTTTATATCAAAGACCTGCTACCCTTCCTGGACCGCCAGCAAGACGATACATTCGACTGGAAAAAACTGCTTCGGAAAGCCTACTTCGTTCCAGAGAGCAAGAAGATCAACGACCTCCTGCAGGAATTCCAGGAACGCAAGATTCACCTGGCCATCGTCATCGACGAATACGGTGGATCTTCCGGAATAGTAACGTTAGAAGATATTCTCGAGGAGATTGTCGGAGAGATCAACGACGAATTCGACGACGAAGAATTGTATTATTCCCGACTGGACCATCACACTGTGGTGTTCGAGGGCAAAACCTTGTTGAATGACATTTGCCGTGTCATGGAAGTGGAACGCAAGACGTTTGACATCGGCAAGGAGGAAGTGGATACCCTGGCCGGATTGCTGCTGGAACTTAAAGGTGGAATACCAAAATTGAACGACGTAATCTCTTTCAACGGAATAAATTTCACGGTAGAGTCCGCCGACCGCCGCCGCATCAAGCGCGTGAAAGTTTCCTTGCCGACT
Organism: uncultured Flavobacteriales bacterium; assembly: GCA_964455985.1. Classification (GTDB taxonomy): domain Bacteria; phylum Bacteroidota; class Bacteroidia; order AKYH767-A; family 2013-40CM-41-45; genus Pollutiaquabacter. The sequence continues at coordinate 6,020 of CAYWDY010000032.1, read as the reverse complement.
GAAAAAAACGCCTAACCCCTCCGCAGCGAATGTCCCGATTGCTTATCCTGATAGTCGTTTTCACAGTCACCGTTCTCGCTGCCTGCGACGAACCATTCGCCCCGAAGCCCAGGGGATATTTTCGCATCGAACTTCCGGAGAAGAAATACCAACTGTTCCAACCCGAATCTTGCCCATTCAACTTCGATATTCCCGCCTATGCTCAAGTTCGAATGGACACTTCCTCCACGTGTTGGATGAATGTTGAATTCCCCGCCTTCAAGGGAACACTTTACCTGAGCTACAAGCCGGTAAGCCAAGACTTGGACCGATTGGTGGATGATTGCCGTTCCATGGCGATGAAACATACCGCTAAGGCCAGCGCCATCGAGGAAGAAGAATGGTCTGACCCTGAAAACAAGGTATATGGATTGAAATACACCTTAAAGGGAAACTCAGCTTCACCGACCCAGTTTTGGCTGACGGACAGTCTTCACCATTTTATCCGGGGTTCCTTCTATTTCTACGCTCGGCCCAACCCCGACTCACTGGCTCCGGTGATGGAATTCCTGGGAACCGATATCGATCGAATCATGGATTCGTTCCGTTGGAAGTGATCAGCGATGACCGGTCGTGAACTGGTAACGGAGGAACAACACACTCATGAAAAGAAAGAAGGCGCCGGCTTGGTGAATGGCCGAAAGCGCCAACGGTGCCTGATAGAGAATCGTAAGGACACCCAGAATGAATTGCACGGAGACTGCAAGCAATAGAAATCTGACGGCACGGAGTTGCGGATGAGCTAACGATTGCTGACGGGATTTCCAAACAATCATCCCGACCAGAAAAAGGAGTGTGAACGCGAAGAAACGGTGCAAGAATTGAACCGTAGTCGGATTGTCGAATACATTACGCAACCCCCAAGAACCTACCCAACCGTTATCCGGAAAAACAGCACCGTTCATCAACGGAAAGGTGTTGTGCATTTGTCCGGCGTGCAAGCCAGCGACAAACGCACCGTAAATCAGTTGCAAAATCACTGCACCGGTCAGTACGTTGGCCCACGACTTGATTCCCGACTTGCCCGGAACTACCGCCCGAGGATACGCCAGCTGTAGGGCAAACCAATAGGTGAAGCCGAACGTGATGAACGCGGTGGTCAAATGTATAGCTAGCCGGATATGACTGACACTGGTGCGATCCGCCAGACCGCTTTTCACCATGAACCAACCCAAAAAGCCTTGAAGTCCGCCCAGTGCGAACAGGAATAACGCCTTGCGGATCATAGAAGCATCCAACTGCTTTCGAATCAAGAACCAAATAAAGGGCAGGATGAATACTACACCGATGAGTCGACCGACCAAACGGTGAATATACTCCCACCAGAAAATCGATTTGAAATCCTCCAATCGGAAGTGGGAATTGACTTCTTTGAACTGAGGAATAGCTTGGTATTTCACAAAGGCATCCTGCCACGCTTGGTCATTCATCGGCGGGAGCGTTCCCATGATGACGTTCCATTCGGTAATGGAAAGGCCAGAACCCGTCAAGCGCGTGATGCCTCCAATGACGACCATGCAAAAGATCAGGGCGCAACCGGAAAAAAGCCAGCGTGAAACAGCCCGCGAAGAAGTAATGGAATTCATGGAAGGATAACGCTTAGCGACCAAAGATGGTTTTGATCAATCGTAACGCGTCTTGATAAACCAACGGTCATTCAGGGAGAAATTCAGGGAGAATCGAAGGTATCGTTCTTCCAACAGGTCCGAATCGATGGTTCCACGTTTACCGGCCTCCACCATGAATCGAATAGACGTCATACCTCGACGGATCGGGAAACCGAACCCCGCTGAGACTCCCATTTCCGTCAACTGGTTACCGTTGATCGCCAGGAAGGTTTGGGAATAGTGAACCCCGCACATGTATTGCATCTGTTTCCAGTAAGCCTGGAAATTCCGATCATCCGGTACCCACCGAGCTCCGGCGGACCAACGCCAGCTGTTTGCCAGCGAGTCTCACCGAAAGAAGAATACTGCGACCAATCTTGCGTACGGAAATCCGTACCGATCAACCATTGAGAACCCTTACGAAGCGCGACACCAAGTCCCAAACCCTGTGGCAATTCGACTCTTCCGGATTCTCCCGTGTTGATGTAGGTGGTATCGGCCACCACCACTTGCGCATCTTCGCCGGTATTGATGTAACGAAACGTTTCAGCCACCTGACTGCGTCGGGCACTGAGTGAATTGGTGGGACTGAAGGTAAAACCAAAAGTCAATCCCCAATCCCCACGCTGCCTGCGCTGTTGCACACCGGATCGTGTCTGTTGAAGCTGGCGGATCTGCCCACGGAGGGAACTGACCGTAGCCTGGTAGCCAACGGTATCTTGGGTGGATTTCACTTTTTGGAACACACGCGCCAAACGGGAAAGACTGTCTTCGATCTGTATGATCTTACGATCCAGGTTCACGAGCGAGTCAGACGGTGAAATCCGAAGGCTGTCGACCGTGTATTGCATACCGGCCGTGAAATAGAACCCACGAACGGAACGGGTATCTGTCAAACGGGTATTCAGGAATGAGATGTCATTGAATTCGACCCGACGCTCTTGGATGAGATTACCGAAGAGCGTAGATGCGTTCAGTCCGAGAGTCAAATTCTTGAAGGGCGTGAAACCCGTTGAAACAAAAAACTGATTCAGCCCTCCAGAACCCTCATAGGCATGCAGCTCGACATTATTGAGGGCGTTGACCTGGTAGTCGTAAATGGAATAACCCACATTGCTGAGGGGCACGATTCCGAAGCCAAGGCCTGCCTTCTTTGACTTCAGCGGAAAGGCCAGTGCAAAATAGCCGAGGGAGAGGGAGTTATTATCCCGGCTGGCATCTGTACTCTGGAGTCTTAGAAGGGTAGCGTTCATACCTGCTTCAAAAGCACAAAGCTGCAGTTTGGCATATGCTGCCGGGTTGTTGAAATTCAACATCAATCCGTCTTGGAAGGCTGTGGATGTTCCACCCATACCCAAAAACTGAGTCGAACCGGCCGTTTGAACATCCCCGATTCCGAACCTTGAATAAGGAGAAGACGTGGAGTTTTGTGCAAATCCGATGGAAGTTCCGGACAGAGCAAGAATCAAAAAGGCCAGTCGGAGGAAATTACTTCTTCGATAGATCATACAGCAGGATGGCATTCAATCCGATGAGGACTAGATCGGGGGCAGCAAAGATGCTCATTTTAGAGGGGTCCAGCAAACGCGCCGCATCACCGCCTGTCGCTACCACTTTAAGTCCCGGGAACTGCTTCCGGTAGGCCCTGATGAATCCCTCAGCCTCCATGAGTGCGGCATTCATAACGCCGGAAAGCATGCTGGAGCGGGTATCCGTCCCTAAAATTCCGGGGGATGATTCAGGTTTTAACAAAGGAAGTTTACCGGTAAAGGTGTGCAGGGCTTTGAATCGCATCTCCAACCCGGGAGAGATTGCCCCTCCGCGATACGCTCCCGACCGGTCGACCAAGTCGTATTTGATGCAAGTTCCGGCATCGACCACCAAAAGATTTTTCCGGGGAAACAAAATAGTGGCTCCCACAGCAGAGGCTATTCGATCGGCTCCCAAGGTCTTGGGAGTGGCATACCTGTTTTTGATGGGAAGTGGTGTGCTTCCATTCACCAGCAGCACCCGCTTCAGGGCGCTTAGTCGATCCAAGACGACTGATGAATCCCGTACCACCGAAGCTATGGCTGCATGGGAAATATCATATTTCTTGATCCAGCCAGTCAATTCCGCCGGTTTAAGGGTAGCCGACTTTAGCAGCGTAACTCCCGAAAAAACAGCCGCTTTGATCCGGGTATTACCAATATCTACGGCCAGCGTATTCACAGGGTTAAAGATACTCGGATACAACGGCAATTGGAAGTGACGATTCGTCGGGGGAAGCGGATATTATTTTGTCATTTTCAAAAAAATCCTACTTTTGCGCTCCTGATTTGCCCAAACCCGGTGATGTAGCTCAGTTGGTAGAGCAAAGGACTGAAAATCCTTGTGTCAGTGGTTCGATTCCACTCATCACCACCCCTTTTCTCCGTTGACCGATGAAAAACACCGAAAACGACTTCAAATTTGATCGGGTTCTTTTGATCGATGACAATGACATCGATAACTTCATCAACGAACGGATGATTACCACGAGTCATTTTGGCCGTACCGTTACGGTGAAAAATTCAGGCGAAAGTGCACTTCAGCATTTGCGTGATATCGCCGGCAACATCGAGATTTTACCCCAAGTCATCTTTCTTGACCTGAACATGCCAGCCATGGATGGTTTCGGCTTTCTGGCGGAATACGAGAAACTGCCCGAGTCCATCCGTCGATTCTGCAAAGTGGTTGTCCTTTCCTCTTCCATCAGTCCGGAAGACATCAACCGCGCAAGCACCAATCCGTACGTCCAGAAGTACGTCAACAAACCGTTGAGTCAAAAATACCTGGACGCCATCCAGTTCTGATTCCCTCCTTTTACGATTCATCACTCATGGCCCTTCCGGACATTGCTGTCGGAAGGTGAACCATGCAAAAGCGGCTACCCGTTATGGATAGCCGCTTGATATAAAACCAACGTAATCACAATCAGTTCTTGATCGGATTCGCCAGGCGGCGAATCATCTGCTCGTCCATTTTCACGAACCACAGCAGGGAATCGGGATGAGAGGCTTGGGAACGGAACGTATCATACAACTCCGTCAGACGCTTTACTTTTTTACGGAACTCTTCGGGCTTAACCGCCGCTTTCAAAATCTTGATGAAAGCGATGCTGGGCGCATATCGGTTATCATCTTCCGGAATCTGGCGTTTCACACTCTGCAAAAGCTGGCCGCACAATCCGTCTTCACCCATGAAGCAGTACTGCAACGCTTGGAACAATTTGCTTTCGATATCGGTGTAGAGGAATTTCTTCAGGGAAAGATCGTTTCGCAGGTTGTTGATGACCTTGGCAGAACCCGAATGGTCTCCTTGGTAGAATTTACCAATGGACTGGAACAATCGGAAGGAAACATATGGATACGGATCGTTGATGTCAGTGTCGAAACTGCCTTCCAAATCGTTGTTCAAGTCGTTGAGTTCAGACACATTCCACGTGGACAGAAAGCGGTGCGTTTTTGCATTCAGGAATTCCGTGACATAGAAGCTGAACACCGGTTTGCTGGCGATATCCGGCACGGTCTGGTTGATTTGGCGGAGGTAATGATCGGCCCTCACCTGATTTCCAGTACGCTGGTAGTATTCGAAGTACATGAAATCGACGATGAAGCGGATGCTTTGGTAAAAGGTATCCAATTCGAATTTTTCGAAATACTTGTTGATCTGTTGGAGGATCGAGTCAATCTCCAGTTCCAGGGAACGAAGGGTTTCCGTGCGGGAAGTGAACAGGGTGAGGTAATTGATTCGTACCAGATTATGCAATACGAATAAACGGTGACCATGATATAATTCCGAGATATTGGACAGCTCACGCAGGATAGTCTGTACCGCTTCGAAGTCGCGCTCGTCGCGAGTGAGGCGGTAGCTGCCGGCACGTTTTACGAATTCGAAGAAAAGATCCTCGGCTTTAACCACCGCCAGCGAATAGGCCACGTGTCGGTTGTATTCCTTTTCGTAGTAATCATAATCCCCGTTGAACATGCTCAAACGGGCAAGTGCCTTGTAAACGATGATCAGCTCGTTCGACAAATCGTATTCGATAAGTTGTTTCTCCAGATTCTTCAACGAGCGGATAGCTACACTGCGGTCATTGCTGAACTGGATGGCCGGCACCATGGCGACCTTTTCTTTCAATACACTGATCGGATTGTTGACGTTGCTGGAGAGGTACTCAGCGATTTTCTCGTTGAGTCGCGACTTGAGCGTATAATAGGTACTGGGTGTTACTCCCAGCATATCCATCATTTGATTCTCTGAATAGTTGTGTTTACGGGCCGCTTCAAGAACCACATAGGGCTTGTTGTTTTTACGGCCTGCGACAGCAGACAAGAGCTCTTGGTATTCGTT